>CAXSEJ010000025.1:0-18312 GCA_964236395.1 uncultured Rhizobacter sp. | reverse complement strand
CCTTCCTCTCCGACAAGCTCTCCGGCGGCCACTGGCAGGCCGGCGCCGGCGACCTGGTGCTGCTCGTCGCCGCCGCCTTCTTCTCGTACTACACGGTCGCCGCCAAGCCGCTCATCGAGCGCCTCGGCAGCGTGACCGTGATGACCTACGCCGTGCTGCTCGGCAGCGCGCCGGTCGTCGCCTTCAGCCTGCCGGCCGGGCTCGCCGTCGCCTGGTCGGCCGTGACGCCGGCGATCTGGCTCGGCACCGTCTACGCGGTGATCGTCTCGGCCTTTCTCGGCTGGCTCGTCTGGGGCTGGATCAACGCCGTGCGCGGCGTCGCCCGCACCGCGCCGCTCATGTACCTGATGCCGCCGGTGGCCGGCCTCGTCGCCTGGGCGCTCACCGGCGAGCGCTACTCGGCGATCAAGCTCGTCGGTGCCGCGATCACGCTCGCCGGCGTCGCCGTGGCGCAGTTCACCTCAGCGCCGCGCGACCCCGTGCGAGAGGCGCCGGCACCGGTCGACTGAAGGGCATGGAGGTACATCGATCGGTGCATGATCAGGCGATGAACACGACCCCGTCCCTCGCCCGGACCGCGGTGATGGCAGCGGCGCTGGTGCTCGCGGCCTGCTCGAGGCCGGCCGGGACGGCAGCCCCGGTGGTCGCTGCCGCGCCGCCGGCGCCTGCGCTTGCGCCTGCGCCTGCGCCTGCGCCTGCGCCTGCGCCTGCGCCTGCGCCTGCGCCTGCGCTTGCGCCGGCAAGCGCGAACGCCGGCAAGGCCGACCACGGCATCGCCTGGCAGCGCGCCGCCAGCGACGCCGAGGTCGACGCCGCCTTCGCCTTCGCCCGCACGCAGGGCAAGCCGGTGTTCGTCTACTGGGGTGCGAAGTGGTGCCCGCCGTGCAACCAGCTGCAGGCGACGCTCTTCAACCGGCACGACTTCATCGAGCGCACGCGCGCCTTCGTGCCGGTGTACATCGACGGCGACAGCCCGGGCGCGCAGAAGCTCGGCGCCCGTTTTCGCGTCAGCGGCTATCCGACGATGGTGCTGTTCAACCCGCAGGGCGAGGAGGTGACGCGCCTGCCCGGCGAGGTCGAGCCCGTGCGCTACACCGAGGTGATGACGCTCGGCATGAACGCGGCGCGGCCGGTCAAGGCGCTGCTCGCCGACGCGCTCGCCGGCACCGGCAGGCTCGGCGCCAACGACTGGCGCCTGCTCGCCTTCTACTCGTGGGACACGGACCACCAGCAGATCGTGGCCAAGGACCGCCTGCCGGCCACGCTTGCCGCCCTTGCCGCGAAGTGCCCGCCCGACCAGCTCGAGGCGGCGACCCGGCTGCGCCTGAAGTCGCTCGTGGCCGCCGAGACGACTGCCGGCAAGGCCGAGCCGCCCGCCATTTCGTCGCCTCGGCAGGGCGAAGCGCTGCTGGCGCTGCTCGCCGACCCGGCGAAGTCGCGCGAGCAGACCGACATGCTCACCAGCTACGCGGCCGAGATCGTGCGCGCCGCCAGTGCCGTCAGGACGCCGCAGCGCCGGGCCCTGCTCGCTGCTTTCGGGCCGGCGCTGAAGCGGCTCCAGGCCGACACGACGCTGTCGCGCGCCGACCGCATGCAGGCGCTGATCGCGCAGGTCGACCTGGCGCGCATCGACGAGGCGCCCGCCGGCGCCGCGGCCGAGGCCGGGCCGGCCGCCGCCCCGACGCTCGACCCGGCCCTCCTCGCCGAGGTGCGCGCCGAAGCCGCCCGCGCCGACCGCGAGATCAGCGACGGCCACGAGCGCCAGGCGGTGATCACGGCCGCCGCCTACCTGCTCGAGCGCGCCGGCCTGGGTGCCGAGTCCGACGCTCTGCTCATGGCGAACCTGGCGAAGAGCCACTCGCCCTACTACCTGATGTCGTCGCTGGCGAGCAATGCCAGGAAGCGCGGCGACAAGGCCGAGGCACTCGCCTGGTACGGCCAGGCCTTCGCGAAGAGCGTGGGGCCGGCGACGCGGCTGCAGTGGGGATCGAGCTACGTGGCGGCGCTGGTCGAGCTGGCGCCGAGCGACGAAGCGGCGATCGAGGGCACGGTGGCGCAGCTCTTCGACGAGGCCGGCAGGCAGCCCGACGCCTTCCACGAGCGCAGCGCTCGCTCGCTCACCCGCATCGGCGGCAAGCTGCGGGCGTGGAACAAGGACCGGTCGCACAGCGCCGTGATGAGCCGCCTGCAGACGCGCCTCGACGCGATCTGCGCCGCGCCCGCGCTCGACGCGGCCGAGCGCGCGAGCTGCTCCGGCCTGCTCGCGGCGAGCCCGAAGTCGAGCGCCTGAGCGCGGCCTCCCTTTCGGGTGCTGCGACGAGCGCGGTGCCGGCCCCGCTGCTCTCGGTCGAGGGGCTGAGCGTGCGCTTCGGCCCGACGACGGTCGTCGACGGCGTCTCGTTCACGATCGCCGCCGGCGAAAAGTTCGCCCTCGTCGGCGAGTCGGGCTCGGGCAAGTCGATCACCGCCCTGTCCCTGCTCGGCCTGGTCGACGGCGCCGAAACGAGCGGCCGGGTCGTCTTCGAGGGCGCCGACCTGCGGGGCGCCAGCGAAGCCAGGCTGCGCGCGCTGCGCGGCAAGGAGATCGCGATGATCTTCCAGGAGCCGATGACGGCGCTCAACCCGCTGCACACCGTCGGCGCGCAGATCGGCGAGGTGCTGCGGCTGCATGAAGGCGCGGGCCGCGGCGAGGCGCGCGCGCGGGCCACGGCGCTGCTCGCCCGCACCGGCGTGCCCGAGCCCGAGCGCCGCATCGACTGTTTCCCGCACCAGCTCTCCGGCGGCCAGCGGCAGCGGGCCATGATCGCCATGGCGCTGGCCTGCCGGCCGCGGCTGCTCGTCGCCGACGAGCCGACGACCGCCCTCGACGTCACCGTGCAGGCGCAGATCCTGGCCCTGCTCGACGAGCTGCAGGCGGAGATGGGCATGGCGCTGCTCTTCATCACCCACGACCTGAACCTGGTGCGCCGCTTCAGCCACCGCGTCGGCGTGATGGAGCGCGGCAAGCTGGTCGAGATCGGCAGCACCGCCGAGGTGTTCGCCGCACCGCGCCACGCCTACACGCAGCGCCTGCTCGCCAGCAAGCCGGTGCGCGAGACCGAGCCGGTGCCGGCCGACGCGCCGGTGCGGATCGAGGCCGAAGGCGTGCGGGTGAGCTTCCCGGTGGCCGCCGGCGGCTGGCGCAAGCGCCGCTTCGATGCGGTGAAGCACGCCACCCTGCAGCTGCGCCGCGGCGAGACGCTGGGCATCGTCGGCGAGTCGGGCTCGGGCAAGACCACGCTCGGGCTCGCGCTGCTCGCCCTGCAGCCGATCGCCGCCGGCAGCGTGCGGCTGGGCGGGGAGCGCATCGACGGCGCCAACCCCTCGGCGTTGCGCGCCATGCGCCGACGCATGCAGGTCGTGTTCCAGGACCCGTTCGGCTCGCTCAGCCCGCGCATGACGGTGGGCCGCATCGTCGGCGAGGGCCTGGCCCTGCACCGGCCGGAGTTGTCGGTGGCCGACCGCGCCGCGCAGGTCGTGGCCATGCTCGACGAGGTCGGCCTCGGCGCGGCGCAGGGCCTCGGCGACGTGCTGTCGCGCTACCCGCACGAGTTCTCGGGCGGCCAGCGCCAGCGCATCGCCATCGCCCGCGCCGTCATCCTGCGGCCGGAGGTGCTGGTGCTCGACGAGCCCACGTCGGCGCTCGATGTCTCGGTGCAGCGCCAGGTGCTCGCGCTGCTCGCCGACCTGCAGCGGCGCTACGCCATGAGCTATGTGTTCATCAGCCACGACCTGGCGGTGGTGCGCGCCATGGCGCACCGGGTGCTGGTCATGAAGGACGGCGAGATCGTCGAGGAAGGCGAGGCGGAGGCGCTGTTCGCCTCACCGCAGCGGCCCTACACCCGGGCGCTCATCGCGGCGGCGCACCTGGCCTGAGGCCAGGCGCACCGATCGCTCGCCGCATCGGCTCTACTTGAGCAGGCCTTCGGCCTTCAGCGCCGCCTGCACCGCCGGCCGGGCCGACATGCGGGCCATGAAGGCGCCGAGGTTCTTGAAGGCAGAGATGTCGATGCCCGTGTGCTTGGTCCAGTTCGTCACGGTGTACAGGTAGGCGTCGGGCACGCTGAACTCCTTGCCCATGAGGTAGTCGCGGCCCTCGAGCTGGCTGTCGACCCACTTCAGCCGGTCGGTGGCCTTGGCGCGCATCAGGGTCTTGGCTTCTTCCGGCATGGCCGCATTGAACAGGCCGCCGATGCCCTTGTGCAGCTCGGTGGTGATGAAGTTCAGCCACTCCTGGACGCGGTAGCGCTCGAAGGTGCCGGCGGCCGGTGCGAGCTTTTTCTCCGGCACCTGGTCGGCGATGTACTGGACGATGGCCGGGCCTTCGGTCAGGCGCTCGCCGTTGTCGAGCTCGAGCAGCGGCACGTAGCCCTTCGGGTTGACGCCGTAGAAGTCGGTGCCGTCCGGCAGCTTGTGCGCTTTGAGGTCGGCCTGCACGAGCTGGAAGTCGATGCCGGCTTCGCGCAGCACGATGTGGGGCGATAGCGAACAGGCGCCCGGGGCGAAATAGAGCTTCATGGTGTGAGTCGAAAAGCGAAAGGGCAGCCATTACACCCCCGATTCGGCGCGCGGGTCGTTCGCTGCCATCGAAGCCAGCGTGCAAGGGCGGTGCACTTCCCGTGGCGCCGGCCATCCCCATATTCGGGCCATGGACACACTGCCTTCCCCTTCCCCCGCCCCCCTCCGCTCGCGTTCGGTCGAGCGCCTCGTGCGTGGCCAGGCCACGTCGGACGGCGACGGTGTCAGGCTCACGCGGGTGCTGACCCAGCCCTTGCAGAAGCGGCTCGACCCTTTCCTGATGCTCGACGCGTTCGGCAGCGACGCCGCCGGCGACTACATCGGCGGCTTTCCCGACCACCCGCACCGCGGCTTCGAGACCGTGACGGTCATGCTCGAGGGCCGCATGCGGCACCAGGACAGCGTCGGCAACGTCGGCCTGCTCGAGCCGGGCAGCGTGCAGTGGATGACCGCCGGGCGCGGCATCGTCCACTCCGAGATGCCGGAGCAGGAGGAAGGCCGCATGGCGGGCTTCCAGCTGTGGGTGAACCTGCACAGCGACGACAAGATGACGGCGCCGCAGTACCGCGACGTTCCGCCGGCGGAGGTGCCTTCGTACACCACCGGCGACGGCGTGAACGTGCGCGTGATCGCCGGCAGCAGCCGAGGCCATGCCGGCGCGGTGGCGCGGCCGAAGACCGAGCCGATCGTCCTCGACATCACGCTGCCGCCGGGCACGGCATTCGACGCCGACCTGCCGGCGGGCCACAACGCCTTCGCGTACGTGTTCGGCACGCAGAGCGCACACATCGGCGCGGACGGCCTGCCCGTCGAGGCGGAGCGGATGGCCATCCTCGCCAACGACGCGGGCAGCGAGGGCGTGAGACTCGTCGCTCCGGCCGGCGCCACCGGCGCCGTGCGCGTGCTCCTCGTCGCGGGCCGGCCGCTCGGCGAGCCGATCGCGCAGTACGGTCCGTTCGTCATGAACACGCAGACCCAGCTGCAACAGGCCTTCGCCGACTTCCGCAGCGGCGCGTTCGCAGCCTGAGCCGCGGTCCGAGGCGCGCCCCGGCCGATGGTATGGTGGGCGCCATGCCCCGTACCGTCCTCGATGAAGCGCGCCTGCACCCGGCCATCCGGGAGCGGGTCGCCAACGCCAACGCCGACATCGTCCACAACGTGCAGGCGGCGGCGGGCTCGAACCCGGTGCTCGTCGTCGGCATGGCCGGCAACCCGGTCGTGCGGCGCGCCCGCAAGGCGCTCGACGCGGCCAAGGTCGCCTACCACTACCTCGAGTACGGCAGCTACTTCAGCGAATGGCGACGCCGCAACGCGCTCAAGATGTGGAGCGGCTGGCCCACCTTTCCGATGGTCTTCGTCAAGGGCGTGCTGGTCGGCGGCGCCCAGGAGCTCGAAGGGCTGATCGCCAGCGGCGAGCTGAAGCGCACCCTCGGCGAATGACGAGGGTGGCGGCGGTGGCGGCTTCGGCACGGGCCGCGCTGCTCGTCGCGGCGGCCTGCGCGGCCGGGCTGTCGGCGCATGCCGCGGCTCCGTCGCTGGCCGACGGCGCGCTGTCCGACTGCTACGTCGCCGGTCTGCGCAACGGCGTGCGCTGCGGCAGCGTGCAGCGACCGCTCGATCCGACCGACGCCGGGCGCGGGACCATCGCCGTGCACTACGTCGTCGTGCCCGCGATGGCGCGCCGCAAGCTTGCCGACCCGGTGTTCCTGCTCGCCGGCGGCCCGGGTCAGAGCGCGATCGCCATCGCCGGCGCCACCCTGCCGATGTTCGCCCGCCTCAACAACCGGCGCGACATCGTCTTCGTCGATCAGCGCGGCACCGGCCGCTCGGCGCCGCTGCCCTGCCCCGACCCGGCCGAGGAAAGCCTTGTCCAGCAGGCCGATCCCGACCGCCCGGCGCAGCTCGCCGCGGCGTGCAAGGCGGCGCTGCTGAAGCTGCCCTACATCCGCAGTGAGCGCGACCTCGGCCTGTTCACCACCTGGGTCGCGGTGCGCGACCTCGACGCGGTGCGGCGGGCGCTTGGCGCCGAGCGCATCGATCTCGTCGGCGCGTCGTACGGCACGCGCGTCGCGATCGAGTACCAGCGCCAGTTCCCGGCGTCGGTCCGGCGCACCGTGCTCGACGGCGCGGCGCCCCCCGACATGGCCTTGCCGGCGAGTTTTTCCACCGACAACCAGGCGGCTCTCGACGCCCTGACCTCGGCCTGCGCCGCCGAGCCGGCGTGTGCGGCAGCGCATCCCGACCTGCGTGGGCGCTTCCGCCTGCTCCTGCAGTCGATGCCGCGCAAGGTGAGTGCTCGCGAGCCGCTGAGCGGCCGGGCCGAAGAGGTGGTGCTGACGCGAGACATGGTGCTCGGCGCCGTGCGCAGCGCGCTCTATGTGCCGGCACTCGCGGCGGCCTTGCCGGTGGCCATCGACCGGGCTTCGGCCGGCGACACCGAGGCGCTGATCGGCCTGGCGGCGACCTTTTCCTCGCGCCCGGCGGCTCGGCTGGCCGGCGGCATGCACCTGTCGGTGATCTGCGCCGAGGACCTGCCACGGCTGTCGGCCTCCGCCGATGTGGCGGGAGTCGACTTCGGCGAGCAGTCGGCACGCGCCTACGCCTCGGTCTGCGCCGGCTGGCCGCGGGGCGCCGTGCCCGACGCCTTCTATCGGATGGTGCGGGCGGCGACGCCGGTGCTCGTGCTGAGCGGTGGCATCGACCCGGCGACCCCGCCTCGGCACGGCGAGCGCGTGGCGAAGGCCCTCGGCGCCTCGGCGCGGCACGTGGTCGTCGCCAACGCCGGCCACGGCGTGCTGTCGATCGGCTGCATGCGCGACGTCGTGTTCCGCTTCATCGATGCCGAGGACGCCGCCGCTGCCCTCGCCGTCGACGCCGGCTGCGCTGCCGGCGTGCCCCGGCCGCCGGCCTTTCGACCGATCGAGGCGGTGCCCCGACCCGTCTCCGGGCCGGCGAAGTGATCGAGGTCCGCGGCGTCGCCAAGTCGTTCGTCGTGCCGGCGGCGCGCCCGCGCGGAGTGTCGGGCTGGTCGCTGCCCGGCCACCGGGCGGCGCGGCGCGTGGTCCACGCCGTCCGCGATGTCAGCTTCGAGGCACCGGCCGGCCACATCACCGGCCTGCTCGGCCCGAACGGCGCCGGCAAGACGACGACGCTGCGCATGCTGGCCGGGTTGGTGACTCCGGATGCCGGCAGCCTGCACGTCGATGGCATCGACGTGACGACGCGGCCGCGCGAGGTGCTGGCCCGCATCGGCATGCTCTCCGATGCGCGCGGCCTGTACCCGCGCCTGACGGCGCGAGAAAACATCGTCTATTACGGCGCGCTGCAGGGCATGGAGCGCGACGCGGCGGAGGCGCGGGCGCAGGATCTGGCGCGCATGTTCGACATGACGGCGCTGCTCGATCGACGCACTGACGGCTTCAGCCAGGGCGAGCGCATGAAGACGGCGCTGGCGCGGGCGCTGGTGCACGACCCGGCACATATCGTCCTCGACGAGCCGACCAACGGCCTCGACGTGCTCGCGACTCGCGCCCTCCGCGAGAGCCTGCGCTGGCTGCGCACGCCGTCGGGCGGCGCGAAGTGCATCGTCTTCTCGACGCACATCATGCAGGAGGTCGAGCGCCTCTGCGACAGCGTCGTCGTCGTCGCGCGTGGCCGCACGGTGGCCGCCGGCACCGTCGACGAGCTGCTCGAACGGACCGGGCAGACCGACTTCGAGGAGGCGTTCGTCCGGCTCGCGTTCGTCGCCGAGCCGGTGCCCGAGGCCCAATCGGCGCTCGCCGCAACGCCGGCATGACCGGCCACCGCGCTGCCTTCTTCGCCGTGCTGCGCAAGGAGCTCGTCGACGCACTGCGCGACCGGCGCACGCTGCTCACGGTGCTGGTGTCCTCGGTGTTGCTCGGCCCGCTGGTGCTGCTGGCGATCTCCGGGCTGGTCGCGTCGCTCGAAGCTCGCGCCGAGCTGCGCGAGGTGCACGTGGCCGGCATCGAGCGGGCGCCGACGCTTCGCAACTTCTTCGAGCGACAGACCTATACCGTGAAGGAAGCGCCGGCCGACTACGAGGCGCAGCTGCGGAAGAAGAGCTTCAGCGACCCGGTCGTCGTCGTGCCGTCGGATTTCGAGGCCGCGCTGCGGCGCGGCGACATGCCGGTCGTCGAGGTCGTGTCGGACAGCGCCAATCAGCGCTCGGAAGCCGGCGCCGGGCGGATCGAGCGGCTGCTCGGCGCCTTCGCCCGCGAGCGCGCGCTGCTCGGCCTGGCGCTGCGCGGCGTCTCGGCGCAACTGCTCGAGCCGATCCAGGTCGAAGACCGAGACCTGGCCAGCACGCAGACGCGCGCCACCCGGATCACCGGCATGCTGCCCTACTTCGTGATGATGGCCGTGCTGTATGGCGCCCTCAATGCGGCCCTCGACACGACCGCCGGCGAGCGCGAGCGCGGCTCGCTCGAGCCGCTGCTCATGAACCCGGCCGACCGGCGCGCGCTGGTCGCGGGCAAGTGGGCGGCGGTGGCGTCGATCAGCATGCTCATCGCGGTGCTGAGCAGCTTCAGCTTCCTGCCCGGGCAATGGGTGCTGCGCAGCGACACGCTTGCCGCGATGTTTCAGTATGGCCTGCGCGAGGCGCTGCTGTTCCTGGTGGTGCTGCTGCCGCTGGCCGCGGCGCTCTCGGCCGTGCTCATGGCGGTGGCGATCCGCTCCAGGACGTTCAAGGAGGCGCAGGCAAGCTCGACCATCGTCGTGCTCCTCGTCTCGCTGCTGCCGCTGGTCAACGTCTTCGATCTCGGCGGCGAAGCGCCGTGGCACCTGTGGGTGCCGGCACTGGCGCAGAACGCACTGATGACCCGGGTGCTCAAGGGCGAGGACCTCGGGCCGGCGCAGATCGCCATCCCGCTGCTGGTCTGCGTGCTCCTCACGGCCCTGGGCGTCTGGTACGTGGCGCGCACCCTGCGTCAGGCGGCGCTGCGGTGATCGCGAGCGCTGCCGCCGCGGCGGCGCTCGACTGGCGCTGGACGCGCTTCGACGACCTGTCGCTGCGCGAACTGCAAGCCATCTACATGGCGCGCCAGCAGGTTTTCGTCGTCGAGCAGCAATGCGCCTACCTCGACGCCGACGGCTGCGACGAACACGCTTTTCACCTCGCCGCCTGGTCGGCCGGCGTGGGCGTGCCCCTCGCCTACGCCCGCGTGGTCGACCCCGGCTTCAAGTACGCCGACGGCGCATCGATCGGCCGGGTGATCACGACGGCGGCCGGCCGCGGCGTGGGTCTCGGCCGCGAACTCATGCAGCGCGCGATCGATGCCAGCGCCGAAGCCTGGCCGGGCACCGTCATCCGCATCTCCGCGCAAAGCCGGCTGGAGGCGTTCTACGAGGGCCTCGGCTTCGAGACCGTGGGCGAGCACTACATCGAAGACGGCATCGCCCACACCGAGATGCTGCTCGCGCCTGGCCGCCGCTAAAAATACAATCGGCGCTTTGGCCTTCGATCGCCCCGCACTCGTGCCGGGCGCGGTTTGTTCGCAGATGCTGTTCCCACGTCAGTTCGATGTCATCGTCGTCGGCGGCGGCCACGCCGGCACCGAGGCCGCGCTTGCCGCCGCGCGCATGGGCGCGACCACCTTGCTGCTCAGCCACTCGATCGAGACGCTCGGGCAGATGAGCTGCAACCCGTCGATCGGTGGCATCGGCAAGGGCCACCTCGTCAAGGAGGTCGACGCGCTCGGCGGTGCCATGGCTGCGGCGGCCGACGAGGCCGGCATCCACTTTCGCATCCTCAACGGCTCGAAGGGGCCGGCCGTGCGCGCCACGCGCGCCCAGGCGGACCGGCTGCTCTACAAGGCGGCGATCAGGCGCCGCCTGGAGAATCAGCCCAACCTTTTTCTGTTTCAGTCGGCATGTGACGACCTGCTTCTGGCCGGCGACCGCGTGACGGGGGTCGTCACGCAAGTGGGCGTTCGCTTTCATGCTTCGGCGGTGGTGTTGACCGCCGGCACGTTTCTGGACGGCAAGATTCACGTCGGCCTCGACTCGCACCCCGGCGGCCGGGCCGGCGATGCGCCGGCGAAAGCATTGGCGGCGCGGCTGAAGGAACTTTCGCTGCCGCAAGGCCGCTTGAAAACGGGCACGCCGCCACGACTCGACGGTCGAAGCATCGACTACACCAGACTGCAGGAACAGCCGGGCGACGGAAACGCGGCCGGGGAGCGGGTGCCGACGTTCAGCTTTCTCGGCACGCCGGACCAGCACCCTCGCCAGATCTCTTGCTGGATCACGGCGACGAACGAGCGCACGCACGAGATCATCCGCGCCGGTTTCGACCGCAGCCCGATGTTCACGGGACGCATCGACGGTGTCGGGCCGCGGTACTGTCCGAGCATCGAGGACAAGGTCGGTCGCTTCGCCGACAAGACCTCGCATCAGATCTTTCTCGAGCCCGAGGGGCTGACGACGCATGAGGTCTACCCGAACGGCATTTCCACCTCGCTGCCGTTCGACGTGCAGGTCGAGGCGGTTCACTCCATCGCGGGGCTCGAAAACGCGCATGTCGTGCGGCCCGGATACGCCATCGAGTACGACTACTTCGACCCGCGGGCCTTGAGGCCGAGTTTCGAGACCCGCGCGATTGCTGGATTGTTCTTCGCCGGGCAGATCAACGGCACGACCGGGTATGAAGAGGCAGCGGCTCAGGGCCTGCATGCCGGCGTCAACGCGGTGCTCTCCGTGCGCGGCGAAGCGGCATGGGTTCCGGCGCGGCATGAGGCCTATCTCGGCGTGCTCATCGACGATTTGGTGGCCAAGGGCGTCACCGAGCCCTACCGGATGTTCACCAGCCGCGCTGAGCACCGCCTGCAGCTGCGTGAAGACAACGCCGACGTTCGGCTCACGGAGCAGGGGCGACGGCTCGGGCTCGTCGACGACGCGCGGTGGGATTTCTTTTGCCGAAAGCGGGAGGTGGTTTCACGTGAAACAGCGCGATTGGCAGGCGTTCGCGTCGGCGAGCATGGCGAGCAGCGGCTTGTCGATCTGCTCAGAAGGCCCGGTGTCGGGTTCGATGACTTGGCCGCAGCAGCGGGTGAGGCAGACGCCGGTGTTTCACGTGAAACCCTCCGCCTGGAGTTCGGGACGGCTCTCGCCGATCAGGCGATCGAACAGATCGAAACCTGCGCACGATATGCCGGGTACATCGATAAGCAGGCAGAAGACGTGGACCGTGCACAGAGGGCGGGCGACATCGTCTTGCCCGAGTCGTTCGACTATGCGCTGGTCAAGGCCCTGTCGTTCGAGGCGAGGCAAGTGCTCAGCAAGCAGCGGCCCGCGACCGTGGCGGCGGCGGCCCGGTTGCCCGGCGTCACCCCGGCGACCGTCTCTTTGTTGCTGGTGCATCTGAAGCGCTCGCGGCGACCCGCCCCGGCGCCCGCGCAGGAGTCGACGATCGTCGAGCCGGTTTGAAACCACCGTCGCTGGCCGCGAGCCTGGACGAAGCTGTGGCACTTCTCCCGATCGCGCTGGACGCCGTGCAGCGTGACAAGCTCGTGAGTTACGTCGGGCTGCTCGAGAAGTGGAATCGAACCTACAACCTGACGGCGGTACGCGAACCGCTGGCCATGATGCAGCAGCATGTGGTCGACTGCCTCGCGGTTGCGCCTTCCTTGCAGCGACATCTGCAAGGCACGTCGGGGCCACGCCTGCTTGACGTCGGCAGCGGTGCCGGGCTTCCCGGCCTGGTTCTCGCCATCGCCATGCCCGGCCTGGAAGTCGTCTGCATCGATTCCGTCGGCAAGAAGGCGTCGTTCATTGCGCACGCGACCACATCGCTGCAAATCGCTAACGCGGCAGCACATCACGCGCGCGTCGAGTCGTTCGAATCGGCCCCCTTCCATGTCGTCGCTTGCCGGGCTCTGACCGCATTGGCGCCCTTCGTGTCCATGACGGACAGCTTGCTGGCGCCGACCGGCCACTGGATGGCGATGAAAGGCACGAACCCGGTTTCCGAACTAGCGTCCTTGGGCACCGATGTGACGTTTCACGTGGAACACCTTTTGGTGCCCCGCTCGTCGGCCGCCAGGTGCATCGTCTGGCTGCAAAGAAGCGTCGTCAGCGAGTGCCCGCTTACCGGGAGCGTCCCTTCATGAGCCGCATCTTTTGCATCGCCAATCAAAAGGGCGGGGTCGGCAAGACGACGACCACCGTGAATCTGGCGGCCGGGCTGGCGCGCATCGGCCGTCGCGTTCTCGTCGTCGATCTCGACCCGCAGGGCAACGCCACGATGGGCTCCGGCATCGACAAGCGCTCGCTCGAACTGAGCGTGTACGACGTCCTGCTCGAGAACGCGAGCGTCGATGAATCGCGTCGGCCGAGCCCGAAAGGCGGCTACGACGTTGTCGGCGCCAACCGCGAACTGGCCGGCGCCGAAATCGAGCTCGTCGGGCTGGAGAGACGCGACAAGCGGCTGCGGCAGGCGCTGACGAAAGTCGACGCGGCCTACGACTTCATCCTCGTCGACTGCCCGCCGAGCCTCAGCCTTCTCACGCTCAACGGCCTGGCGAGCGCGCACGGCGTCATCGTGCCGATGCAGTGCGAGTACTTCGCCCTGGAGGGCCTCTCCGACCTCGTCAACACGATCAAGCAGGTTCACGCGAACCTGAATCCGGCGCTCGAGATGATCGGCATCCTGCGAGTGATGTTCGACCCACGCATCACCTTGCAAACGCAAGTGAGCGAGCAGTTGAAGGCGCACTTCGGCGACAAGGTGTTCGACACCGTGATCCCCCGCAACGTGCGCCTGGCCGAAGCGCCGAGCTACGGCATGCCGGGCCTCGTGTTCGACCCGTCGTCGAAGGGCGCGCTGGCGTTCCTCGCCTTCGCCAGGGAGATGGCGGATCGCATCGAGACGATGCGGGCCGGCCCAGCCTCCACGCCCACCGACGCGGCACGCGCGGCATGAACGCCGAGTTCGACCCCGATCTGCTCGCCCGCATCGAAGATGCCGGCATCAACGCCAGCGCTCCGCGCGAGCAGTTGTGGATCGACGGCTGGCTGGTCCGGTTCGCGCCCGGCAAGGCGAAGCGAGCGCGCTGCATCCAGGCGGTGGCACCCGGGCGACGCTCGATCGACACCAAGCTTGCGCTCTGCCTTCCGGTCTTCGCCGCCGCCGGCCTGCGACCGTACGTCCGCATCACGCCGTTTTCCGAACCCGAGGGGCTCGATGCGCGCCTCGATGCACTCGGCATGGAGCGCATCGACGACACCCGCGTGATGGCCTTGGCCGATCTCGGTGCCGCCGCCGCCGCCGCCGAGCCGACATCGATCGAGCCTGCCGACCCGACGGCCTTCGCCGAGTGGATCGGACGGCAGCGTGGCTCGCCCGCGAGCGAGCGCCGAGCGCATGCCGATCGCCTCGTCCACTCGCCGGTGCCGCCTCACGCGGTGCTGCGGCGAAGCGCCGACGGCACGATCGTCGCCGGCGGGCAGCTGACCCGGGAAGGCGAGGTCGCCGGGATCTACGACGTGTTCACCGCCGAAAGCGCGCGCCAGCAGGGCCACGCCGCCGCCATCTGCCGGGATCTGCTACGGGTGGCGCAAGCCGCCGGTGCTCGCGTCGCCTACCTGCAGGTCGACGCCGCGAACGACGCGGCACGTCGCCTCTACGTCGCCCTCGGCTTCGTCGACGCCTACGCCTATCACTATCGGTCGCCGCCGGCGGCTGGAGGTTGAGTTGCGCCAAGGTGTGCATCGGCAATGCCCCGGGCCCGCCTGCGCATCTCTGCCTGCAGCAACACCCACCGCTGCCGATGCATGCTGCGGTGGGTCATGCGCCTCGCCTGCTGCAGCCCGGCACGGCCCATTTCCTCAAGCAGGGGCCCGGCGCGCAGCGCCTGCCGCAAGCAGTCGAGCAGCGACCGCGCATCGTTCGGCGCGAACAGCATGCCGGTCTGGCCGTCTACCACGCAGTCGCGAAGACCCGGCGTATTGCTCGCCAGAACCGGAACCGCCTGAGAGTAGGCGTCGTAGACGATGCGGGGCTGTTCATCGGAAAGGCTCGGAACAAGGACCGCATGGTAGTGGCGGAGCCGCTCGAAGAAAGTCGCCCCATAGGGAATGACATTCAAAAGCGTGACACGTGTGCTCCGTCTCGCCGCTGCCGCTGCCGCACGGCAGCGGTCCAGCAGGGGCCCCTCGCCCAGAATGTCCAGGTGCACCGCCAGGCCCTCGGTTTGAGCGCCGTCGATGGCCTCGAGCATCACGTCCACGCCTTTGGCGGCAGTGAGCCGTCCGGCAAAAAGCACGCGCAGCGGCGCGGACGTTCCGGTGCCCTTCGTCGTCCAGTCGCTCTTCGCCGTTTCCGCGGAAAGAAGATTGGCCTCGTCGATCCACGACGCATGGATCACGTGACCCCGCTCGGGCCGGCGGCGCATGAGGCTGGCCTTGTATTCCGCCTGCGTGAATATCGCCAGGTCGGCGCGGCCGATGCACCAGCGGTTCATCGCTTCGGAGAGCGATGCCCTGGTGCGCGCCAGCCATGACGCCCGTGCGCCTCGGGCGATGCGCCAGGTCGATGATTCGACAATGACAAGCAAGTACTTGCCGCGCAACCTGGCGAAGAGCGCCGTCATGTTGCCGATGGAGATCGGCAGCCAGTCGCCGACGCCCGAGTGAACGATGTCGGCCTGACCGATCGCGCGCCAGAGCCGGGCGATCGTCCGCGGCAGCATCAGCGTCAGCTTGCGACGACTCGGCAAGTCGACGAAGTGGATGCGCGGGTCGACGACCTCGACCCAGCCAGCCGGTGCCGGGCCCTCGAAGCAGGGGCAAGCGAGCGAGAAGTTCTCGATGTAGTCGAGATGGAGCATCAGGTCCTTGTGCCAAAGCGCCTCGACGAATCGCCGCCCGGTCGCGTCGCGCTGAACAGGAATCTGGATGACGAGAAGGTAACGCTCGCGCAACGGCAGCAGAGGAAGTGCCTCGCTGCCGGCCTCGGTGCTCATCGCGCCTTGCTGCCGCGGCCGCCTTGCCGCGCAGCGCGCCCGTGCCGGTCGACCACTAAAGCCCCGTGCCCTCGTCGATGCCGAGGTGCACGTTCATGCACTGCACCGCGGCGCCGCTCGCCCCCTTGCCCAGGTTGTCGAGCCGGCACATGAGCACCGCCTGGGTGGCGCTGGCGAACACGAACAGGTCGACGCGGTTGCTGTCGTTGCACGCCTGGACGTCGAAGTAGCCGTCGGCGAGCACGGCGGCGTCGTTCAGCGGCATCACGCGCACGAAGCGCTCGCCGTCGTAGCGGGCCGCCAGTGCGGCGTGCAGGTGCTCGCCGGTCGTGCCGCGCTTGAGCTGCGACAGGTGCAGGGGCACCGTCACCGACAGGCCGGCGAGGAAGTTGCCGACCATCGGCATGAAGAGAGGCGCGGTTTCGAGGCGGCTGTGCACCGTCATCTCGGGCAGGTGCTTGTGAGCGAGCGCCAGTCCGTACGGGCGGGGCGACATGAGGCGCGGGTCGTCGCTGCCCTTGTACTGCTCGATCATCTTCTTGCCGCCACCGGAGTAGCCGGTGATCGAGGTGGCCGCGATCGGCAGCGTCGATGAGAGCAGGACAGCGTCGACCAGCGGCCGCACCAGAAGGATGAAGCCGGTGGCGTGGCAGCCAGGGTTCGCGATGCGCTTCGAGCCGCGGATCCGTGACCGCTGCTCCGGCGCGAGCTCGGGCAGGCCGAAGGCCCAGTCGCTCGCCGTCCGGTGCGCCGTGCTGGCATCGATCAGGCAGGTCGTCGGGTTCGTCACCAGCGCGGCCGCTTCCCGCGCCGCAGCGTCGGGCAGGCACAGGAAGGCAACGTCGGCGCCATTGAGCAGCCGGGCGCGCTCGGCCGTGTCCTTGCGCAACTCAGGCGCCGCGCGCAGCACCTCGATGTCGCTGCGCTGGGCGAGGTACTCGTTGATGCGAAGGCCGGTCGTGCCTTCCTGGCCGTCGACGAAAACGCGCGTGATCATGGCGGGTCCAGGCAAAGGGGACACGCAGCATACGGCAGAGCGCCGGCCCGCGCCGACAGGCGGACGAGCCGTTGCCGATCCCCGACAATCGGCCGATGGCAAGCAGGAAACCGAAGGGCCTCGGGCTCGGTCTCGAAGCACTCCTCGGCCCGCGCGTCGCCGAGGTCGGCGCGCTGCCCGCGACCGTCTCCGACGGCGAGCCGCACACCCTGCGCCTCGACCAGCTGCAGGCCGGCCGCTACCAGCCCCGCACGCGCATGGACGAGGGCGCGCTCTACGAGCTGGCGGAGAGCATCAAGGCGCAGGGCGTGATGCAGCCCGTGCTCGTGCGGCCGTTGCCCTTGTCGGGTGCGAACGGCGACGGTCCGCGCTACGAGATCATTGCCGGTGAGCGGCGCTTCCGTGCGGCCGGCCTGGCCGGCCTCGAGGTCGTGCCCGTGCTGGTGCGCGATGTCTCCGACGAGGCGGCCGCAGCGATGGCGCTCATCGAGAACATCCAGCGCGAGGACCTCAATCCGCTCGAGGAAGCGCGCGGGCTGAAGCGCCTGACCGACGAGTTCGGCATGACGCACGACGCGGCGGCGCGCGCGGTGGGTCGCTCACGGAGCGCCGCCTCGAACCTTCTGCGGCTGCTCAACCTGAGCGAGCCGGTGCAGCAGCTGCTGCTCGCGGGCGACCTGGAGATGGGCCATGCCAGGGCGCTGCTCGCCCTCGACGGTGCGCAGCAGATCCAGGGCGCGAACGAGATCGTCGCCAAGATGCTCAACGTGCGGGAAGCCGAGAAGCTTGTCGGCCGGCGCAATGCGCAGGGTCGGCAGTCGCCTCTTCTGCGTGGCAAGCGCGAGAAGGCACGCGACCTCGTGCGCATCGAGCAGCAGCTCTCCGACCTGCTGACGGCGCGTGTGGAGATCCGGGTCAGCCGCCGCTCGCCGGCCGGGCAGGGCGGCGAAATCGCCATCGCCTTCGCGTCGCTCGACGGGCTCAACGACCTGCTGACCCGGCTCGGCCACGAGCCCGGATGAAGGCCGCGTCTCGACGAGCGCGCCTCCGAGCGGAGCAAGTCACGCTCGACGTGTTGCTGCGATGCACGTTCCTGTCAACGGCCTGTAAATTCGGCACGTTGCTTGCTAACCTCGACGTGCTTCTTCCAGTGAGCTGACCCGCAAATGCCGGCTACTTTTAGCCACATGACCGGGCTCGATGAACGAAGCTTGACCTGCACCTGCTCGTGAAAGGAAAGCTCTGATGGCGCCCCTTCGGGCTCCATCAGAACTTCCCCGGACGCGACGATGGCCATGAGCCGCGTCGCCTCCTTGTCACTGGAGATCAGCATGGACGTCATCAGCAACTTCGCCGCGCGGTTCGAGCGCAGCCGCGAAGAAGAACTCTCGATAGAAGACTATCTGGCGGAGTGCAAGCGCAGCCCGCTGGCCTACGCGACCGCCGCCGAGCGCATGCTGAAGGCGATCGGCGAGCCCACCTTCGTCGACACCCGCAACGACGTTCGCATGTCGCGGCTGTTCGCCAACAAGGTCATCAAGATCTATCCCGCCTTCGCCGAGTTCTACGGCATGGAAGACGCGATCGAGCAGGTCGTGAGCTACTTCCGCCACGCCGCGCAAGGGCTCGAGGAGAAGAAGCAGATCCTCTACCTGCTCGGCCCCGTCGGTGGCGGCAAGAGCTCGATCGCCGAGCGCCTGAAGCAGCTCATGGAGCAGGTCCCGTTCTACGCGATCAAGGGCTCGCCGGTGAACGAGTCGCCGCTCGGCCTGTTCG
>CAXSEJ010000024.1:14765-18321 GCA_964236395.1 uncultured Rhizobacter sp. | reverse complement strand
GGCTCATGTTCACCTGGCCCATCGACCAGCTCGAGAAGCTGCGCTCGCCGATCTCCTCGTAGCTGAGCAGCGCCACGTCGTCGTGGCGCGGGTCGCGGGCGATGCGGTTGTAGAGCGCGCTCACGGCACTGCGCCCGCCTTCGAGCACCTGCAGGAAGATGCCGGCGTTGAAGCAGAAGCAGAGCACGCCGGTCACGCCGACCTTCGGGTTGTTCTCCTTCGACTGCTTCAGGATGACGGAGAGCGCATCGGCGTCGACCGATTCGGCGGCGCGGCTGGCATACATCAGGCGGACGAGCATCGAGGGGCTCCTACTGCTTTTTGGACCGCAGCGACAGGAATTCGCGGCGCAGGTTCGGGTCTTTCAGGAACGCGCCGCGCATCACGCTGTTGGTCATCATCGCCTCGTCGTCCTTGACGCCGCGCCAGTGCATGCAGAAGTGGTCGGCCTCCATCACGATGGCCAGGCCGTCGGGCTTGACCCGGTGCTGCAGCTCGTCGGCGAGCATGATCACCGCCTCTTCCTGAATCTGCGGCCGGCTCATGATCCAGTCGCAGATGCGCACGTACTTCGACAGGCCGATGAGGTTCGAGTGCTCGTTCGGCAGCAGGCCGATCCACACCCTGCCGAGGATGGGGCAGAGGTGATGCGAGCACGCGCTGCGCACCTTGATCGGCCCGACGATCATCAGCTCGTTCAGGCGCGAGACGTTCGGGAATTCGGTCACCGTCGGCGCCGGGCTGTAGCGGCCCTTGAACACCTCGGTCAGGAACATTTTGGCGACGCGGCGAGCGGTGTCGGCGGTGTTGTGGTCGCCGTCCGTGTCGATCACCAGCGAGCGCAGCACGCCCTGCATCTTTTCCTCGACCTCCGACCGCAATTCGTCGAGTTCTCCGTCGAGGACGAAGCGAGCGATGTTGTCGTTGGCGTGATAGCGGCACTTGGCGCCGATCAGCCGGTAGCGGATGCGGTCGGAGGCCGGCAGCCGCTGCAGCTCCGCTTCGTTGCGAAAGATCGGAGTGGGCAGGTCGCCGGGCATGAACGGAGCGTACCGCAGTGCGGTCGCAGCGGATGAAGACGACCGCCGGCGTCGGCTCTCGGCTGTCATAGTGGCCACCGCCTCGCGATGCACGGAAGAATTTCCCCGCCCCCTTCGGCCGCGCTGCCGCTCTCCGTGTTGCTCGGCCACGCCGCCGACGCGGTCGCGGCGGTGCGCGCCGGCTCGTCGCTCACCGAGGCGCTCGGCCGCTGCCCGGTCGCGGCCCGGCCGGGCACCCAGGCACTCGCCTTCCACGCCCTGCGCTGGCTCGGCGCGGCCGAGGCCGTCCGCCGACGCTTGGCACCGAAGCCGCCGGCGTCGGCGGTCGACGCCCTGCTGCTCACCGCCCTGGCCCTGCTCTGGCCCGCGGCCACGCCGCCGTACGCGGCGCACACGCTCGTCGACCAGGCGGTGGCGGCGGCCCGGCGCCGCGCGCCGCGAAGCGCCGGCTTCGTGAACGCCGTGCTGCGCCGTTTTTTGCGCGAGGGCCGATCGCTCGCCGCGGAGCTCTCGGCCGCCGACCCGGTCGCGCGCTACAACCACCCGGCGTGGTGGCTTGACCGCCTGCGCGCCGACTGGCCCGACCGCTGGCCGGCGATCGCCGACGCCAGCAACCTGCATCCGCCGATGACGCTGCGTGTCAACGCCCGTCGCGGCACCGCCGCCGGCTACGCCGCCCGGCTCGCCGAGGTCGGCATCGGCGCGCAGGCGATCGGCGGCCAGGCGCTGGTCCTCGACCGGGCCGTGCCCGTCAATCGCCTTCCCGGCTTCGCCGAGGGCGACGTGTCGGTCCAGGACGCCGCCGCCCAGCGGGCCGCGCCTTTGTTGTTGGCCGGCCTGGACCGGTCCGGTACCGGTACCGGTACCGGCGCCCGCGTCCTCGACGCCTGTGCTGCGCCCGGGGGCAAGACCGCGCACTTGCTGGAGTGCGCCGACCTGGACCTCCTCGCCATCGACCGCGACCCGGCTCGACTGGGCAAGGTCGACGAGACGCTGGCCCGGCTCGGCCTGCACGCCAGCACGCGGGTCGCCGATGCGGCGGAGCCGGCGTCGTGGTGGGACGGCCGCCCGTTCGACGCCATCCTGCTCGACGCGCCGTGCACCGCCTCGGGCATCGTGCGCCGTCACCCCGACGTGCGCTGGCTGCGCCGGCCCGGCGACGTCGCCGCCCTGGCCGCCACCCAGGCGCGCCTGCTCGATGCGCTCTGGCCGCTGCTGGCGCGCGGCGGCCAGCTTCTCTATGCCACTTGCTCGGTGTTCCGGGCCGAAGGCCAGGACCAGATCGACGCTTTTTTGCAACGCCACCCGGGCGCTGCCCCTGCGCGGGAGCCGCCATCGCCCGGCCACCTGCTGCCGCTCGCCGACAATGACGCCATGCCGCAGCCACCCGGCGCCAGCGGGGCGGCCGACGGCTTCTATCTCGCCCTGATCCACAAGCGCTAGCGGTCCACGGGCTGCCGCGCACCCCAGAGAGCTCCGCACACCGCGCCATGACCCGCCCGCCGCCGCCGCACGGCTTCCTGCGCCGCCGCAGCGTGCTGCGCGCGCTCGGTGTCGCGGCGTGGCGAAGCGTGGTGCCGGCGGCGGCTGTGCTGGGCCTGGGCGCCGGCCGGATTGCTGGCGCGGCCGAGCCCGAGCTCAGCAGCTTCGAGATCGGTCGCGACGAAGACGGCGTCTTCCTCGCCTATGCCGTCGACTTCGAGCTCGGCAAGGGCGTGGAAGAGGCGCTGATGAAATCGGTGCCGCTCTTCTTCGTCGCCGAGGCGGAGCTGTTTCGCGACCGCTGGTACTGGCGCGACCGCCGCGTCGCGCAGGCGGTGCGGGTCTGGAAGATCGTGTTTCAGCCGCTCACCTCGACGTACCGGGTCACCACCGTCGGGGGCCTGAGCCAGACCTACCCGACGCGCGCCGAAGCCATCGCCGCCATCAGCCGCAACACGCACTGGAAGATCGCCGACCCGGGCCAGATCGAGGAGGGCAGCCGGCACTACGTTGAGTTCAACTACCGGCTCGACATCGCCCTGCTGCCGCGGCCGATGCAGATCGGCATCGGCAATCAGCCGGACTGGCAGCTCGCGGTCAAGCGCTTCCAGCGCATCCATTGAGTTCGACCGAGCCCACGCCGCCGGCGCCGGCAGCCAAGATGACGCGTTCCAGCCGCTGGGCCTGGATCATCTCGACCGTCGCCGCGCTCGGTGCGGGCGTCGTGCTCGCCTTCCTGCTCTCGATCGCGACCAACAACCCGACGCTGTACGAGCGCCACTACGTCTGGCTGCTCTGGGTCAACGGGGCTCTGGCGAGCACGCTGGTGCTGGTGATCGCGGTCGCCTCGGTGCGGCTGCTCTGGCGCGTCTCGCGCGGCCGCTTCGGCTCCCGGCTGCTCATCAAGCTGGCGGCCATCTTCGCGCTCGTCGGCGTGGTGCCCGGCGTGCTCATCTACACCGTGAGCTACCAGTTCGTCTCGCGCTCGATCGAGAGCTGGTTCGACGTCAAGGTCGAAGGCGCGCTCGATGCCG
>CAXSEJ010000024.1:0-14755 GCA_964236395.1 uncultured Rhizobacter sp. | reverse complement strand
TCGGCCGCGGCACCATCGACGCGATCGTCGGCGACGTGGCGACGAAGACCCGCCTGGCCGCCGAGCGGCTGGGCGACGGCGCCGAGCCGCCCGAGCCGCTCGGCCTCGAGCGCCTGCGCGAGCAGCTCTCGGTGCAGGAAATCGCCGTCGTCGGCCCCGCCGGGCAGACGCTGCTGTCGAGCGGCCCCAACGCCATCGGCCTGATGCCCGAGCGCATTGCCGCGCCGCTGCTGCGCCAGGCGCGCACCCAGCGCGTCGTCAGCCAGGCCGAAGGCCTCGACGAAGACGCCGCCGCGGCCGGCACGGCGGCCCGCGTGCGCGCCGTGGCGCTGATCCCGAGCAGCAACATCGCCCTCGGCGCGCAGGAACGCTTTCTCGTCGTCACCCAGTCGATCGCGCCGGCGTTCGCCGCCAACGCCCTGGCCGTGACCAATGCCTACCGCGAGTACCAGCAGCGCTCGCTCGCCCGCTCCGGCCTGCGCAAGATGTACATCGGCACGCTCACGCTGGCTCTCGTGCTCGCGGTGTTCGGCGCGCTGCTGCTGTCCATCGCGCTCAGCAACCAGCTGGTCCAGCCGCTGCTGCTGCTCGCCGAAGGCGTGGCCGAGGTCGCGCGTGGCGACTTCAGCTCGAAGGCCGTGTTCGCCTCGCGCGACGAGCTCGGCGGCCTGACGCGCTCGTTCGCCGAGATGACCGAGCAGCTCTCCGAGGCGCGCGAGCTGGTGCACGGCAGCGTCGCCCAGGTCGAGAGCGCCCGCGCCAACCTGCAGACCATCCTCGACAACCTGACGGCAGGCGTCATCGTGTTCAACAGCAAGGGCGCGATCGACACGGTCAATCCCGGCGCGACGCGCATCCTGCGCCTGCCGCTCTCGGCCTATCGCGGCCGCCGCCTCGACGAAGTCATCGGCCTCGGCGACTTCGCCCAGGCCGTATGGCAGCGCTTCGAGCTGCACGCCGCCAGCCCCGAGGCCGGCGAGCGCGATCACTGGCAGGACTCGTTCGACCTGCCCACCGGCGGCACCGCCGGGCTCGGCGGCCTGGGCGGCAAGGAGCGCGACTCGATCACGCTCCTGGTCCGCGGCGCCGCCATGCCGCAGGGCTTTCGTCTCATGGTCTTCGACGACATCACCGAGCTCGTCTCGGCGCAGCGCATCGAGGCCTGGAGCGAGGTCGCGCGCCGGCTCGCGCACGAGATCAAGAACCCGCTCACGCCGATCCAGCTCTCGGCCGAGCGCCTGCAGCAAAAGCTCGGCGCCAAGCTCCAGGGCGCCGACGCCAGCATGCTCGAGCGCTCGGTCGGCACCATCGTCAACCAGGTGCAGGCGATGAAGACGCTGGTCAACGAGTTTCGCGATTACGCCCGGCTGCCGGCCTCGCAGCTGGCCGCGCTCGACCTGAACGAGCTCGTTCTCGAGGTGCTGACCCTGTACGGCGCGGCGCTCGAAAGCGGCGGCTTGCAGACCGAGCTCGGCGACGGTCTGCCGGCCATCGTCGGCGACGCGACCCAGCTGCGCCAGGTGATCCACAACCTCGTGCAGAACGCGCTCGATGCGGTCGCCGACCGGCCCGACGGCCGGGTGCGCGTCGTCACCGAGGCGGCGCGCAACGAGGCCGGCGACGCCCGCGCAGTGCGGTTCGTGGTCGTCGACAACGGCCCCGGCTTCTCCGAGAAGGTGCTCAAGCGCGCGTTCGAACCCTATGTGACGACCAAGACCAAAGGCACGGGCCTCGGCCTCGCCGTGGTGAAGAAGATCGCCGACGAGCACGGCGCGCGCGTGCGCATCGCCAACCTGGGCGCGGCGCCGAGCGACGAGGCCCCGGGCGAGGCCGGGCGGGGCGCGCAAGTTTCGTTATCATTTTCGAAACTCGCGCCTGCGGCCGTCGCCGCTGCCAACGAGGCGGTCGCGCTGGCGCGGCTGCACTGAGTCCCTAGTTCATGGCCACCATTCTTGTCGTCGACGACGAACTGGGCATCCGGGCCCTGCTGTCGGAGATCCTCGCCGACGAAGGGCACACCGTCGAGGTGGCCGAGAACGCCGCCCAGGCGCGCGAGTGCCGCGAGCGCATCCGCCCCGACCTCGTGCTGCTCGACATCTGGATGCCCGACGTCGACGGCATCACGCTGCTGAAGGAATGGGGCGGCGCCGCCCAGCTCACCATGCCGGTGATCATGATGAGCGGCCACGGCACCATCGACACCGCCGTGGAGGCGACGCGCTTCGGCGCCATGGCCTTCCTCGAAAAGCCCATCACGCTCGCCAAGCTGCTCCGCGCCGTCGAGCAGGGCCTCGCCAAGCCGACCGCCGGCGTGCCTTCCTTGCCGACGCACGCCAGCATCACGGGCGATGCCGCCCTCACCGTCGAAGCGGCGATGACCGGCGGCCATGCGCCCGCTGCCGCGCCGGTGCTGCTCGGGCCGCAGCCCGAGCAGAGCTTCGACCTCGACCGGCCGCTGCGCGAAGCGCGAGACGCGTTCGAGAAGAGCTACTTCGAGTTCCACCTCGCCCAGGAGAACGGCAGCATGACGCGCGTGGCCGAGAAGACCGGGCTGGAGCGCACTCACCTGTACCGCAAGCTCAAGCAGCTCGGCGTCGACCTCTCGCGCAACAAGCGCAGCGCCGTCTGAACCGGCGAGGGCCTTGCCTATAATCGGCGGCTCAGGCCAAGTAGCTCAGTCGGTAGAGCAGCGGATTGAAAATCCGCGTGTCGGTGGTTCGATTCCGCCCTTGGCCACCAGTCCCTCCGAACCCAATCGTCCATGCCGGACCGGCGGCAGTTCGGGACTCGATCTGCGCGATCAGGCGTCCGCGACGCCGGCCGATCAGACCGTGCGGCTTCCGCCGGCGGCATCGAAGTGGGACAGGCTCACCTCGCCGATGCTCAGCTGCTGGCTGTTGCGAAAGGCGCTCGCGGTCGATTGCGCCAGGCGCAGCGCCATGGAGAGTGCCGGCTGCCGATAAGACGGCGCGACGCTGTTCACCGCGATCCAGACGCTCGCCGCGCTGGAGCGGTCGGCGAGGCGCACGGCCATGCGCGAGCGCAAGTCGGCCAGGGCAGGCGACGACCAGTTGCGCACCATCGACTCGAAGTCGGCGAGGGCGCGGCGCAACTGCTCGACCGCAACCTCGTCGATGGCGCGCACGCCGCGCCTGGAGAAGCGCCGCTCGAAGCGAGCCAGGTGGACGTGAGGCCGGCCTTCTGCCTCGCAGCGCGCCAGCTCCCGCCGCAACTCATCGCGCATGACACGCATCACCGCAACCGGCGGCATGTCGGCGCCGGCGTCGGCGGGCGAGGGCGCGGACCGTTCCTGCAACGCGAGACGGGCGGCACGAACCCGCGCGTGCCGTTCACGGATTCGCGTCGCGCGCAGGAACGGCTTGCACACCACGAGTGGCAACGACAGGAGCACGGCAAAGAGGCGGGAAAGCAGGGCCATCGCGAGCGGGTGTAAACCGCTTTTCATCGGCCCGGCCGAGAGAACCTCGAGCGCCCTTACATCCGTTTACCGAGGATGCCGGCGTTGCTCAGGCGGCGATCGCCGACGCGGCGGCGGCCGCCAGGCACTTGTTGCATTTGCCGAGGCCCGGCAGGCGAGCGTCGGGCTTGCCGTCGCCGGTCTTGAAGTTGGCCTGGCAGCGCCGGCAGACGTACATCTTGGAGCTCGACATCATCGGCTTCACGCCGGGCTCGCCGCTCGGCCGGGCCGCAACGTACTCGGCCTGGGTCTGGCGCAGCTTCAGCGACGCACCGGAGGGCGCTGCGGAGGCGGGGGTGGCAGCGGGCGCTTTGGAAGAAGAGGCGGGGCGACGGGTGGCCATGGCGATCCTGAGGAGATGAACGGCGGCGCGCTCGAAAGAACCCCGCGCCAGATGCGCGGGGGCACTATTGTCCCAGCAATCGCCCCGCCGGGTACGGAGGGGTTTGCCTAACCCCTGCCGCTCAGCGCAGCACGTCGATGTCGAGTCCGTCGCCCGGCACGATGACGAGGCCCGGCTGCGCCGCGCGCAGCGCCGCCTCGAAGCGTGCCGCCTCGCCGGCCACGACGACGCGACGGCCGGCAGTGCCGAGGTGGGCGGCGGCATAGCGCCGGACGTCGTCGGCGCTGACGGCGACCAGCGAGGCGATGCGCGTGTTCAGCTCCGCCGCCGAACGGTTGCTGACGACGAGGTTGCGGATCGCGTTCACCAGCCCGGCCGTCGTCTCGACGCTCCGGCTGAAGCCGCCGATCAGGGTCGCCTTGCGCGCCTCGAGTTCGGCCGCCTCGACCGGCGTCGCGGCCAGGGCGTCGAGCTCGGCCTGGGCCAGCGTCACGACTTCCGCAGCCGACTCGTTCTTCGTCTGCACCGTGACGCGCAGGACGGCCGACTCGAGGCGCGGCTCGATGGCGCTCGTCGCGCCGTAGCTGAGCCCGCGCTTGATGCGGATTTCCTGGCCGAGGCGCGAGGAGTAGCCGCCGCCCAGCACGGCATTCATCACCGAGCCGATGGCCGGCTCGGTGCCGCTGCGCGGCGGCAAGGCGAGCGCGATGACGACGGCGGCCTGGCCTGAATGCGTCATGTCGACCACCGCCGCCGATGCACCGGTGGCGCCGCCTGCGCCAGGCGGCGATGCCGACGTGATCACGGCCGCCGGTGCGCTGGTGGCCCCGGCCGGTCGGCGCCAGGCGCCGAAATGCTTGCGGGCCAGGGCCGCGCCGGCAGCGGCGTCGATGTCGCCGGCAAGGATCAGGACGGCGTTGTCGGGGCGAAACACGTGCCGGTGCGACTCGACGAGGTCGCTGCGCTGGATGCGCGGCAGCGACTGCGGCGTGCCGCTCGCCGGGTGGCCGTAGGGGCCGGCGCCGTAGGTCAGGCGGTCGGCCACCATCCCGGCCAGCACGCCGGGGCTGGCGTAGGCGACCTTGAGCGCGTCGAGCGACTGGCTGCGCAGCCGCTCGAGCTCGTCGGGCGCGAACACCGGCTCGGTGGCCACTTCGGCCACCAGAGCCAGTGCCGCGTCGAGGCGCGGCGTGGTCACGGTGATGGCGACGGTGCTCTGGTGCCAGCCGGCGCTGCCCTCGAGCGAGCCGCCGAGCGCCTCGGCCGCGGCGGCGATCTGCGGCGCGCTGTGCCGCCGCGTGCCCTGGCTGAGCAGCCCGGCGCGCAGCGAGGCCAGGCCGGAGAGCGCAGGCGGGTCGACCTCGCTGCCCGACAACACGACCAGCGCGGCGCTGACCAGCGGCAGGCCCTCGCGACGCGCCACGATGACGCGCAGCCCGTTGTCGAGCCGGGTCTCGACCGGCGCGGCAATGGCGAGCGGCCGCGGCGCGGCGGGTGGAGGCGGCGTGGGGTAGGGCTGGGCCGAGGCGGTCCACGATGCGAAGCCGGCGAGCGCCGCGGCCAGGCAGCGCGCGAGCGCGATCGGCGTCATTGGGGCGCCGCGTCCTGCGCGTAGTCGAGCGTCACCGAATGGGCGTCGAGCACGTAGCGGCGCAGCACCCGACGCACGTCGGCCGCGGTCACGCGCTGCAGGTCGTCGAGGCCGGTGTTGACGCGCTCCGGGTTTTTCTCGAGCACGGTCGCCTCGGCGATCGCGCTGGCCAGGCCGAGCGGCGTCTGCCGCGAGCTGGTCGCCTGGGTCACGATCTGCGTCTTCACCTTGGCCAGCTCGGCCGCCGATGGCGGCGTGGCCACCAGGCGCCGCACTTCGGCCCGCAACGCCGCCTCCACCGCCGCGATCGGCTTGGCGTCGGCGGCGATGGCGAAGGCGACGAGCAGGCCCGGACCGTCGCGCAGATTCGCTTCGAAGCCGGCCTGGCCGGCAATGCGCTGGCGATAGATGAGCGATTGATTGAGCCGCGACGATTCGCCGGCCGCGAGCACGGCTGCCGCCACTTGCAGCGCCGGCGCATCGGCGCTCGTCACGGGCGGCGCCAGCCAGGCAACGGCCACGGCGGGCAGCGGCACGCTCGGCCCCGTGCGCCGAACGCGTCGGTCGCGGGTCCACGCCGGCTCGACCGGTTCGGCCCGCCCGGTCGCTGCAGCCGAGGGCTTCACGGCGCCGAAGTACTTGTCGACCCAGGCGTCGAGCTGGGCCGGGTCGAAGTCGCCGGCAACGACGAGCGTGGCGTTGTCGGGCCGGTAGTAGCGGGTGTGAAAGGCGCGCACGTCGGCCAATGTCGCCGCCTCCAGGTCGGCGATGCTGCCGATGGTCGAGCGCCGGTACGGGTGCACCGCATAGGGCACCGAGAACACGTCGTTGAAGAAGCGCCCGTACGGCGAGGCCAGCACCCGCTGGCGGTACTCTTCGGAGACCACTGCGCGCTCCGACCTGAACGGCGCCTCGTCGACCTTCAGGTTGGCCATGCGGTCGGCCTCGGCCCAGAGCAGTGGCTCGAGGTAGTTGGACGGCACGACCGACTGGTAGGCGGTGACGTCGTCGCTGGTGAAGGCGTTGTTGTTGCCGCCCACGTCTTCGGTGAGCCGGTCGAACTGCTCGTCCTTCTGGTACTCGGTGCTCTTGAACATGAGGTGCTCGAAGAGATGGGCGAAGCCCGAGCGGCCCTCGGGATCGTCGCGCCCGCCGACGCGGTACCAGAGCTGGACACTGACTGTCGGGCTGGTGCGGCTCTGCACGGTCACGACCTGCAGGCCGTTGCCGAGACGGCGCTCGCGGTAGACGACGGGGGCGATCCTGAGCGGTGCGGTGCTGACGACCGGTGCCGCGGCGGCGGAGCCGGCGGCCGTCGGCCAGCCCCCGACCGCGACCGTGGCGACCGCCGCACCGAGCCAGCGCGCGAGGCGACCCTCGCCCATCAATGGCGAACCCGGGTGGCGGCGAGCCAGGCGACGAGGGCCTCGATCTCGGTCGACTTGTCGAAGACCGCGTCCGCGCCGAGGGCGCGGCAGCGCGAGCGCACGTCGTCGGTCGAGTAGTTGGTCAGCACGACGCGACGCGGCGGCCGCTCGTAATGCGAGATGTGCTCGAGCACGCCGAGCCCGTTTCCGGACTTGAGGAACAGGTCGATGATCGCCACGTCGCAGCCCTGGGTGCGCTCGTCCATCCAGGCGCAGGCGTCGTGCTGCGCGACCGCGGTGCCGACGACCTCGACCGCGCCGTGCTCTTCGAGCAGGGCCTGGAGGTTCTCCAGGATGACAGGACTATCTTCGACGATCAGCGCGCGAAGCCGGGGCACAGGCAATCTCCGTTAGCCGCAGCAGGGTACCGGCGCGCCCGGCCCGGCAAGGTAGGACAAGGGCAAGTCGAGGCGCCGGCAAGCGGCGCGACGGCATAAGCACACGTCGATTGCGTCGTTGGTGCGCGGCGGGTGCCTGCCTACGATGCCGTGAATGAACACACGCCGCCTCGTCGCCGCCTTCGCGTCGGTCCTCGCCCTGACCGCCGCCTTCGCCGCCCACGCCGCCGAACAGACCTTGCTCAACGTCTCGTACGACCCGACGCGCGAGCTCTACCAGCAGTACGACGCCGCCTTCGCCCGCTACTGGAAGGGCAAGACCGGCGACACCGTCACGGTGAGGCAGTCGCACGGCGGCTCCGGCAAGCAGGCCCGCTCGGTGATCGACGGCATCGAGGCGGACGTGGTCACGCTCGCCCTCGCCTACGACATCGACGAGATCGCCGAGCGCGCCAGGCTGCTCGCGCCCAACTGGCAGAAGCGCCTGCCACGCAACAGCTCGCCGTACACCTCGACCTACATCTTCCTGGTGAGGAAGGGCAACCCGAAGGGCCTGCACGACTGGAACGATCTGGTCAAGCCGGGCGTCTCGATCGTGACCGCCAATCCCAAGACCTCGGGCGGCGCGCGCTGGGGCTACCTCGCCGCCTACGGCTACGCGCTGCGCCAGCCGGGCGGCGACGACGCCACGGCGCGCGCCTTCGTGGCGCGGCTGTTCCGCCAGGTGCCCGTGCTCGACTCCGGCGCACGCGGCTCGACCGTCACCTTCGCCGAGCGCGGCATCGGCGACGTGCTGCTGGCGTGGGAAAACGAGGCCCACCTCGCGCTCAAGGAGTTCGGCGCCGACAAGTTCGACATCGTCTAC
Source organism: uncultured Rhizobacter sp. (assembly GCA_964236395.1). Taxonomy (GTDB): domain Bacteria; phylum Pseudomonadota; class Gammaproteobacteria; order Burkholderiales; family Burkholderiaceae_C; genus Schlegelella_A. The sequence continues at coordinate 6,713 of CAXSEJ010000024.1, read as the reverse complement.
CCGCCGCAGAGCATCCTCGCCGAGCCGCCGGTGGCCGTGGTCGACAAGGTCGTCGACCGCCGCGGCACGCGCAAGCTGGCCGAGGCCTACCTCGCCTACCTCTACTCGCCCGAAGGCCAGGAGATCGCGGCGAAGAACTTCTACCGTCCGGTCGACGAGCGCGTCGCCGCCCGGTACGCGGGGCAGTTCCCGAAGCTGCAGCTCTTCACCGTCGACCAGGTCTTCGGCGGCTGGGCCAGGGCGCAGAAGACGCACTTCGCCGACGGCGGCGTCTTCGACCAGATCTACAGCGTCAAGTAGCGGCGCGCCGTGCGACCGGCGCCAAGGTGCCGATCGCGATCCGAGCGCCTGGCGCGCGGCTCCGAAAACGCGAGCGCTACGCCGCGTCGGCGACCAGCAAGGCGCCGCTGGTGCGGTTCGTCGCCGCGTCGACGACGAGCAACGCGCCGGCGACGCGCTGTTCGGCATACGGCTCCAGCGGCAGCGGCTGCTGCGTCTCGAAGACGACCGAGCCGATGTCGTTGACGCCGAGCTGGCCGGCCGCCTGCGGCGCCAGCGTGGCGATGTCGAGGCGGCTCTGCACCGCCGCCAGCCTGCCCTGCAGCCAGCGGTTGCCGTGGCGCAGCCAGTACTTGCGGCCGACGATGGCGGGCTCGGTGTCGAGCCAGGCAAGCGTCGCGGCGAAGCGCGAACGCGGCGCCATCGATCCCGGCGCGGCCAGCCAGTCGCCGCGCGAAACGTCGAGCTGGCGGTCGAGCACGATGCCGGCGGAGCGCCCGGCGGCAACGCTCGACACCGGCTGGCCGGCGAGGTAGAGGTCGGCCACGGTCGCCATCTCGCCGCCCGGGTGGACGGCGAGCGTGTCGCCGACGGCGACGCCGCCGCGCGCGACCCGGCCCCAGAGCACGCGGGCGCGGTGGCCGGTGCCATCGCCGCCCGTGCCGCTCACGAACTGCACCGGCACGAGCGCCGGGCCGCGGGCCGGTGCCGGGTCGTCGGGCAGCGTCTCGAGCAGCGCCAGCAGCGTCGGGCCGTCGTAGCCGGCGAGGCCGGTCGGCAGCGTCACGTTGTCGCCGTTCAGGGCGGAGATCGGCACGATGCCGGCGGGCTCGAAGCCGGCCGAACGGGCGAAGTCGATGAGCGCCGCGCGGACGCGGCCGAACGCGCGCACCGGGTCGGCCACGGCGTCGAGCTTGTTGACGGCGAAGACGAGGTGCGGCACGCGCAGCAGCTGCGCCAGCAAGGCGTGGCGACGCGTCTGCGGCAGCAGCGCGATCGGCTCGGCGTCGTCGTCGAGGCCGAGCTTGGTCGCGTCGACGAGGACCACGGCCGCGTCGCTGCCTGCCGCCGCCGTGACCATGTTGCGCGTGTACTGCTCGTGCCCCGGCGCGTCGGCGACGATGAACTTGCGCCGCGCCGTCGCGAAGTAGCGGAAGGCGACGTCGATGGTGATGCCCTGCTCGCGCTCGGCCTCGAGGCCGTCGGTGAGCAGCGAGAGGTCGATCGGCGCGCCGGCCGCTCGCGCCTCGAGCGCGTCGAGCTGGTCGGCGAGGATGGCGCGGCTGTCGAGCAGCAGGCGGCCGATGAGCGTGCTCTTGCCGTCGTCGACCGAGCCGGCGGTGAGGAAGCGGAGCGGCTTCACGAGATCGAGGCGGTCAAAAGTAGCCTTCCCTCTTGCGCCGTTCCATCGAGGCGTCGGAGGTGCGGTCGTCCATGCGCGTCGCGCCGCGCTCGCTGACCGTGACCGAGAGCGTCTCGAGCACGACCTCGGCCGCGCTCGACGCGTCGCTCTCCACCGGGCAGGTGCAGGTGATGTCGCCGACGGTGCGAAAGCGGACCGTCGCCGTCTCGACGCGGTCGGCCGGATGTGCGGGCGTGAGCGGCGTGACCGGCACGAGCAGGCCCTGGCGGCGAACGACTTCGCGCGGGTGGGCGAAGTACAGCGAGGGCAGCGGGATCGCCTCGCGCTGGATGTAGAGCCAGACGTCGAGCTCGGTCCAGTTGCTGATCGGGAAGGCGCGCATGTGCTCGCCCGGCTTCAGGCGGGTGTTGAAGAGCGTCCACAGCTCCGGCCGCTGCTCTTTCGGCTGCCACTGGCCGAAGGCGTCGCGGTGCGACAGGATGCGTTCCTTGGCGCGCGCCTTCTCCTCGTCGCGCCGGGCGCCGCCGATCAGCACGTCGAAGCGGTGTTCTTCGACGGCCTCCATCAGCGTCGTGCTCTGGTGGCCGTTGCGCGACTCGTGCGGCGAGGCCAGGCGAACGCTGCCGCGCGCGATCGAGTCGTCGAGCCGGGCGACGATCAGGCGCTCGCCGAGCTCGGCGACGCGGGCGTCGCGAAAGGCGATCACTTCGTCGAAGTTGTGGCCGGTGTCGACGTGCAGCAGCGGGAACGGCAGGCGCGCCGGCGCCTGGCCGGCGAGCTTGAACGCCTTGGCCGCAAGGTGAAGCACGACGCACGAGTCCTTGCCGCCGGAGAACAGCAGCGCCGGCCGCTCGAACGCGGCGACCGACTCGCGCAGGATGAAGATCGCCTCTTCCTCGAGCGCGTCGAGCTGCGCGAGGTCGAAGTCGGGCAGCAGGCGGTCGACGGTCGAGGGGGCGTTCATGCGGCGTGCGCCGGCAGCGGCGAGGTGTCTTCGACGTGCAGGCCGCATTCCTTGCTGCCCTGCTCCCACCACCAGCGACCGGCGCGCACGTCTTCGCCGAGGGCGACGGCACGGGTGCACGGCGCGCAGCCGATGCTCGGGAAGAAGCGGTCGTGCAGCACGTTGTAGGGCACGTCGTGACGACCGATGTAGTGCCACACGTCGGCCAGGCTCCAGTCGGCGAGCGGATTCAGCTTGAGCCGGCCGGCGGCGTCGCGCTCCTCGACCTCGACCTCGGCGCGCTCGCTCGACTGGTCGCGCCGCAGGCCCGTGACCCAGGCGTCGCGGCCGGCGAGCAGGCGGGCGAGCGGCTCGACCTTGCGCAGGCCGCAGCACGCCTTGCGCAGCTCGACGCTGCGGCGCATGGCGAGCTCGCCGTGGCGGCCGACGAATTCGATCGCCGCCTCGGCGAGCGGGCGATGGCGTTCGACGGCGAGGCCGTAGCGCTGCTCGGTCGCAGCCAGGAGGGCGAGCGTCTCGTCGTGCAGCATGCCGGTGTCGAGCGTGGCCACCGCGATGTCGAGGCCGAGGCGCGCGATCAGGTCGGTGACGACCTGATCTTCGGCGCCGAGGCTCGTCGCCTGGACGATGCGGCCCGGGTGCGCCTCGGCGGTGCGTCGCAGAGCGACGCACGCGGCCTCGACCCGGCGGTCGAAGCCGGGCGTCTCGCGGGCGTGCAGGGAAAGGGCGGTCATGGCTCGGCGTTCCGGCCAGCGCCGGACTGCGCAATGTAGGAAGCCAGCCGGCGAGCGCGAAGAACAGTTTTGGCGTTTGCTTCTGCGGCCCGTGCATATGCGCGGGCCGTCGCCGGTTCAGGACGCGGTCGTCGTCACGTAGTGCTCGACCTGCGGCGGCGACGCGAAGAACGGTCCGATGATCGCCCGCCACTCGGCGAAGAGCGGCCCCTCGCGAAAGCCGATGGTGTGGCTCTCGAGCGTGTCCCACCGGATCATGAGCAGGTAGCGGTCGGGCGACTCGATGCCGCGCTGCACCTGATGCGAGCGATAGCCGGCCGCGCGCGAGGCGACGGTGGCCAGGGCGTGGGCGATGGCGGCCTCGAACTCGGCGTTGCGGCCGGGCGTGATGCGGATGTCGGCAACTTCGAGAATCATCGGTCGGTCTCCTGGTGTTTCATGCGTCATTGCACGCGTCATTGCACGCGTCATTGCACGCCTCATTGCACGCCGAGGTGGCGGGCGAGGGCGGCGCTGTCGGCGGCCAGGCGCGCCGACTCGCCTGCCAGCACGACCTGGCCCTTCTCGAGCACGACGGCGTCGTCGGTGTGGGCGAGCACGGCGCGCGCGTTGCGATCGACGATGAGCGTGGCCATGCCGGTGGCGCGGATGGCGGCCACGGTGCGCCAGATCTCGGCCACGACCAGCGGCGCCAGGCCTTCGGTGGCCTCGTCGAGGATCAGCAGCAGCGGGTTGGTGAGCAGGGCCCGGCCGATGGCCAGCATCTGCTGCTCGCCGCCGGAGAGCTGCTGGCCGCCGTGGCCGAGGCGCTCGGCCAGGCGCGGGAAGGTGGCGAGCACGCGCGGCAGTGTCCACTCGCGGCGGCCGTCGGGGCCGGCGCGCTCGGTCATCACCAGGTTCTCGCGCACCGAAAGGTTCGCGAAGATGCCGCGGCCTTCGGGCACGTAGCCGATGCCGAGCCGCGCCATCCGCTCCGGCGGCGCGCCGGTGACGGCGCTGCCCTGCCACGACACGCTGCCGGCGGCCGCGCGCACGTAGCCGAGGGCCGTGCGGATCAGCGTCGTCTTGCCCATGCCGTTGCGGCCGAGCAGGCCGAGCGAGCGGCCGGGCGCGATCTCGAGCGAGACGCCGCGCAGCACGTGGCTGTCGCCATAGCGCGCGTGCAGCCCGGTGAGGGCGAGGAGCGGCGCGCTCACGCGTCGGGCTCGCCAAGGTAGGCGACCTGCACGGCCTTGTCGGCGCGGATGCGCTCGGGCACGTCGCTCGCGATCACCTGGCCGTCGACCATCACGGTGATGCGATCGGCGATGCGGAACACGGCGTCCATGTCGTGCTCGACGAGCAGGATCGCGTGCGTCGGCTTCAGCGCGGCGAGCAGCGCGAGCAGGCGGCCGGTCTCCTCGGCGCCCATGCCGGCGAGCGGCTCGTCGAGCAGCAGGGCGCGCGGCGACGTCGCCAGGCACATCGCGATCTCGAGCTGGCGCTTGGCGCCGTGGCTGAGCGTGCCGGCGACTCGTCCGCCGTCGCCGCGCAGACCGGCGGCGGCCAGGCTGCGCGCCGCGACCGCGAGGCCGTCGCGGTCGTCGGCGGCGCGCTCCCACACACGCCAGCCGCCCGGCGAGCGGGCTTGTGCGGCGAGGCGGCAGTTCTCGGCGACGCTGAACTCCGGGAAGATGGTCGTGCGCTGGTAGCTGCGGCCGATTCCGGCGCGGGCCCGGCGCGGCTGCGCCCAGCGCGTGATGTCGTGGCCGTCGAAGTGCACGCTGCCGGCGCTCGCCGCGAGCTCGCCGGAGAGCATGTTGACGAGCGTCGACTTGCCCGCGCCGTTGGTGCCGATCACGGCATGGATCTCGCCGATGCGCAGGTCGAGCGAGACGCCGTCGACCGCGGCCAGGCCGCCGAAGCGCCGGCCGAGGCCGCGCGCCGACAACAACGGTGCGGGGACGGCAGCGACTTCAGCCACGCCGGCCTCCGCGCAGCCGCTCGCCCAGGCCGCGGAGGCGGCGCAGGCCGCCGAGTCCGATGAGGCCGCGCGGCAGCGCCGCGACGAAGGCGATGATCGTCAGGCCGAGCGTGAGCTGCCAGTGGGAAGCCAGCGGACCGAACAGCGCCTCCGACTGGAAGGCCTCCTTGAGCAGCGTGAAGGCAACGGCGCCGATCACCGCGCCGCGCAGGCTGCCGATGCCGCCGAGGATGAGCATGAGCAGCACCGCGCCCGACTCGTGCCACGACAGCAGCTCGGGGTTCACGCCGCCGTCCTTCACCGCGAGCAGCAGCCCGGCCAGGCCGGCGAACGCGGCGGCGATCACGAAGGCGGCGAGCTTGTACGGCGTGGTCGAGAAGCCGGCCGCGCGCATGCGCTGCTCGCTGACGCGGATGCCGGCGAGCGCATGGCCGAAGCGCGAGCCGATCAGCATCGCCATGACGGCGTAGGTGAGCACCAGGACGGCGAGCACGGCGTAGTAGAAGTGGAGCCGGCTGCCGAGGTCGAGCAGCGCCGTTCCGGCCACCGCGAGCACGGGCTTCACGTAGAGGAAGATGCCGTCGCTGCCGCCCGCCACCCTGGTGTCGTGGACCACGAAGTACGCCATCTGCGCGAAGGCGAGCGTGACCATGATGAAGTACACGCCGCGCGTGCGCAGGCTGAGCGCGCCGACGAACACCGCGTACAGCGCCGCCGCGCCGACGGCGAGCGGCACCAGCACGAACAGCGAGGCGCCGCTCTCGCCGGAGGCCAGCACGGTGACGTAGGCGCCGATGCCGAGGAAAGCCGCATGGCCGAGGCTCACCAGCCCGGCGCCGCCGACGATCAGCTCGAGGCTGAGCGCGAAGACGGCGTAGATGGCGATGCGCACGACGACGTCTTGCGCGTAGGGCGAGACGGCGAGCGGCAGGGCGGCGACGACGAGCGCGGCGCCGGCCGGCACGAGCCAGCCGCCCCACTCGCGACGGGCGATGTCTGGCATCGCGCCGACCTCCTCGTTCGGCGCGACGGCGGCCACGGCGGCGACCTCAGGCGGCACGCTTCATCAGCCCTTCCGGCCGCCAGACCAGCACCACCGCCATCAGCAGGTACACGCCGACGCCGCTCCACTCGGCGAAGAACACCTTGCCGAAGGTGTCGACGACGCCGACCAGGAGGGACGCGACGAGCGCGCCGGTGATCGAGCCGATGCCGCCGATCACGACCACCACGAAGCAGATGATGAGCACGCTGCCGCCCATGCCCGGGTACACCGACGAGAGCGGCGCGGCGATCATGCCGGCCAGCGCCGCGAGCGCCACGCCGCCGGCGAAGACGATGCGGTAGAGCTTCGTGATGTCGACGCCGAGGCCGCGCACCATGTCGCGGTTGCTGGCGCCGGCGCGGATC
>CAXSEJ010000023.1:4369-18988 GCA_964236395.1 uncultured Rhizobacter sp. | reverse complement strand
TTCGAGCTGGCCAAGCGCTTCGAGGAGCACGCCAAGGGCATGGTCGTGCCGGGCACGATCTTCGAGGAGTTCGGCTTCAACTATGTGGGCCCGATCGACGGTCACGACCTCGATTCGCTCATTCCGACGCTCGAGAACCTGCGCGACCTGAAGGGCCCCCAGTTCCTGCACGTCGTCACCAGGAAGGGCTACGGCTACCACCTGGCCGAGGCCGACCCGGTGCGCTACCACGCCGCCTCGGCCAAGTTCGACCCGGCCGTCGGCTTCGTCAAGCCGGCGGCGGCGGCCAAGATCACCTTCACCCAGGTGTTCGGGCAGTGGCTCTGCGACATGGCCGAGAAGGACGAGCGCCTGATCGGCATCACGCCGGCGATGAGGGAAGGCTCCGGCATGGTCGAGTTCGACCGGCGATTCCCGAAGCGCTATCACGACGTCGGCATCGCCGAGCAGCACGCCGTCACCTTCGCCGCCGGCCTGGCCTGCGAAGGGCTGAAGCCGGTCGTTGCCATCTACTCCACCTTCCTGCAGCGCGCCTACGACCAGCTGATCCACGACGTCGCGATCCAGAACCTGCCGGTCGTCTTCGCCCTCGACCGGGGCGGCCTCGTCGGCGCCGACGGCGCCACGCACGCCGGCGCCTACGACATCGCATTCCTGCGCTGCGTTCCCAACGTCAGCGTCCTCACCCCTGCCGACGAGAACGAGTGCCGGCAGTCGCTCTACACGGCCTACATGCGCGACCACCCCGTGGCCGTTCGCTATCCGCGCGGTGCCGGGGCCGGAGTCGCCGTCGAGGAAGAGATGACCGAGATTCCCTGGGGCAAAGGCGAGGTCCGGCGCGAGATCGCCCGCGGCGCCGGCCAGCCCGCCAGGCGCATTGCAATACTCGCCTTCGGCACCTTGCTTTATCCGGCGCTGGCCGCAGCTGAAAGGATCGATGCCACCGTCGCCAACATGCGTTTCGTGAAGCCGCTCGATGTCGCCCTGGTGACCGAGCTCGCGCGCCGCCATGATGCAATCGTGACCATCGAGGAAGGCTGCCGGATGGGCGGTGCGGGCAGCGCGGTCCTCGAAGCGCTGGCCGAGGCACGGATCGAGATCCCGGTGCTGACGCTCGGTTTGCCGGACGCCTTCATCGAGCACGGCGACCCGGCCGTCTTGCTGGCGCAGTGCGGGCTCGATGCTGCCGGCATCGAGCAATCGATTCAACGCCGCTTCGACACCTCGCCCGCGCTGGTGCTGGCGGCCGCCGGACAGTAGACGCGAGCTAGACGCGAGCGGACCATGACCAACCTGATCGACGCCCTCCACATTCCCGACACGCAGTCGGCACACGACGACCGGCGGCTGGCGATCCAGCGCGTCGGCGTCCGCGGCGTGCGCTATCCGCTGCAGCTGAAGATCGAGGGCGCGGTGCTGCCCACCGTGGCCGAGTGGGCGCTCGACGTCGCCTTGCCGGCCGAGCAGAAGGGCACCCACATGTCGCGCTTCGTCGCCTGGCTCGACGCCATCGACGAGCCGCTCGACGCCGAGGCCCTGCGCCGCCACGCGCGCCGGATGGTGGCGCTGCTCGGGGCCGACGTCGGCCGCATCGAGGCGGCGTTTCCGTTTTTCCTGCGCAAGCGCGCGCCCGTCTCGGGGGTGGAAAGTCTGCTCGAGTACCAGGGCACGTTGATCGCCGAAGTGCAGGGCGGCGAGGTCACCGTCTGGGCCGAGGTGATCGTGCCGGTGAAGTCGCTCTGCCCGTGCTCGAAGGAGATCTCGGACTACGGCGCCCACAACCAGCGCTCGCACGTGAACATCCGCGTCGAGCTGGCGGGCGACATCTCGTGGCGCGAGCTGGTGCGCTTCGCCGAGGATTCGGCGTCCAGCGAAATCTGGTCGATGCTGAAGCGCGCCGACGAAAAGTGGATCACCGAGCGCGCCTACGAAAATCCGAAGTTCGTCGAGGACATGGTGCGCGACGTGGCGCTCAGGCTCGACGCCGACCCGCGCGTCGGCCGTTACGTGGTCGATGTCGAGAACTTCGAATCGATCCACGCGCACAGCGCCGTCGCGCGCATCGAACGCCTTACTCCGCCGGCATGACGCCGTCGCCCGCCAGGCGGTGGGCGGGCGCATTCGCCCTCGCGGCGCTCACCGCGCTCACCGCGTCCACGGCGTCCACGGCGTCCACGGCGTTCACCGCGTTCGCCGCCGAGGCGCCGCCCAAGGCACCCAGCCAGCCCGTCACCGACACCCTCTTCGGTACCCGCGTCGCCGATCCCTATCGCAACCTGGAAGACGTGAAGAGTGCGCAGACGCAGGCCTGGCTGAAGGCACAAGGCACTTACGCCGCCGATCTGCTCGGCCGCATCGAGGGCCGCGAGGCCATGGCCCGGCGCATCGACGCCCTGGGCCGGGCGGCGGGCGACGAAGTGCGCCACGTCGTGCGCCTGGCGGGCGACCGCGTCTTCTTCTTGCGCCGCAAGGTCGGCGAGAGCCAGTTCAAGCTCGTGATGCGGCAGGGCGAAGAAGGCAGCGAACGCGTGCTCGCCGACCCCGAAGCGCTGCGCCGGTCGACCGGCGTGCCGCACGCCATCGATTACTTCGAGCCGTCATGGGATGGCACCGCGCTCGCCTACGGCTTGTCCGCCGGCGGCTCCGAGGAGGCCTCGCTTCACGTCGTCGACGTTGCCAGCGGCAAGGCCCTGATCGAGCCGATCCTGCGCGTGCACCAGGACGCGTTTCACTGGTCGCCCGACAGCCGATCGCTCGCTTACAACCAGGTCCGCGCGCTGCCGGCCGGAGCGCCCGACACAGAGACCTTCCTCGACACCACCGTCTTCGTGATCGAGCCGAGGACGGCGGGCGCTGCGCCGCGGCCGTTGTTCGGGCCACTCGTCAACCCCGAGCTCCGACTCGACCGCCTCGACGTCGGCGAAGTCGTCTTCGCTCCCGACAGCCGCTACATGATCGCGCGCACCACCGACACGACGCTGCCGGAAGGCCGGCTGTATGTCGCACCGGTCGCGCAGCTCCGTGCCGCCACGATCGCCTGGACGAAGATCGCCTCCGCCGCCGACAAGATCACGCAGGTCGTTCTTCGCGGCGACACGCTCTACCTCCACACCTACGCCGGCACACCTCGTGGCCGCATCCTGGCGTTGCCGCTGGCGACGCCGACGCCGACGCTTGCCCGGGCGACGGAGGTCGTCGCCGAGCCGGCGCTCGGAACGATCCAGGACTTCGTGCTCGGCCGCGACGCCGTCCACGTCGACATCCGCGAGGGGTTCAACGTCAGAACGCGCCGCTTCGATGCGCGCGGCCCGCGCCAGGGCGTCGATGCGGCGCCGAGCCTGGCCGGCACGACTCGCGCGGTGACCGACCTGGCCCATGCCCACGACGACGTGTGGCTGACCCACGTCACCTGGACCGACCCGCCACGGGTGCTCGCGGCGGGCCGCGGCGGCTTGCGCGACACCCGGCTGCCGGCGCCTGTGCGACCGGCCGACACGCCGGACCTCGAGGTGTCGGAGGTGATGGTCGAGAGCCACGACGGCGCCATGGTGCCGCTCGCCATCCTGCATCGCAAAGGTCTGGCCCGAAGCGGCGACAGCCCGACCTTGCTCTACGGCTATGGCGCTTACGGCTTCTCCTACGGCGCCGGCTTCGAACCGCGCATGGGCGCCTGGTTGGAAAAAGGCGGCGTCATCGCGATGGCCAACGTCCGCGGCAGCGGCGCCTTCGGCGACGACTGGTACAAGGCCGGGTTCAAGTCGACCAAGGCCAACACCTGGAAAGACGGCATCGCCTGCGCGCGCTATCTCATCGAGCAGGGCTACGCCTCGGCGAAGACGCTGGCCATCTCGGGCCGCAGTGCCGGCGGCATCTTCGTCGGCCGGGCCATGACCACGGCGCCGGATCTGTTCGCGGCGGCGATCGTCGATGTCGGCGTGATGGACGCGGTGCGCGCCGAAGAGTCGGCCAACGGCATCACCAACGTCTCCGAGTTCGGCTCGGCCAGGGTGGCGGCCGAGTTCCCGGCGCTGCTCGAGATGAGCACCTACCACCAGATCACGCCGGGGACGGCCTACCCGGCCGTCCTCTTCATCCACGGGCTCAACGATCCGCGTGTCGACGTCTGGCACAGCGCCAAGGCGGCGGCGCGCTTGCAGGAGAGCACGAGCAGCGGCAAGCCGGTGCTGATCCGGCTGGATGGGCAGGCCGGGCACGGCGCCGGCAGCACCGACGAGCAGCGCACGAGCAAGCAGGCCGACATCTACAGCTTCCTGCTCTGGCAGTTCGGCAAGGCGGCGCTGAAGGACTGAGCAAAGTCCACGGCTCTCGCCGCTCAGGCCTCGGCGTGGGCCAGGCCCAGCAGCGCCGGATCGCCGCCGCCCAGCCGCACCAACGCCGGTGGGTCGCCGCTCAAATCGACCACCGTCGTCGGCCGCATGGGGCAGGCGCCGGCATCGACGATCGCCTGAACGCTCTTCTCGAAGCGCTCGCGGATCTGTCCCGCATCGTTCATCGGCTCGCTCTCGCCGGGCGCGATCAGCGTCGTCGCCAGCAGCGGCTGGCCGAGGATCTCGAGCAGGCACTGGGTGACGGCGTGGTCGGGCACGCGCAGGCCGATCGTGCGCCGCGACGGGTGCGAGACCCGGCGCGGCACTTCTTTCGTGGCCTCGAGGATGAAGGTGAACGGCCCCGGCGTGACCGACTTCAGCAGCCGGTACTGCCGGTTGTCGACGCGGGCGTAGCTGGCGAGCTCCGACAGGTCGCGGCAGAGCAGGGTGAGGTGGTGCCGGTCGTCGACGCCGCGGATCCGTCTCAGCTGCTCGGCCGCCGCCTTGTCGTCGAGGTGGCAGACGAGCGCATAGCTCGAGTCGGTGGGGATGGCGGCGACGCCGCCGCCGTGCAGGATCTGCGCTGCCTGCTTCAACAGGCGCAGCTGCGGGTTCTGCGGGTGGACTTCGAAGTACTGGGACATGGCGCCGATTGTCGGCGCCGGCTGCGGCTTCAGTGCGGCGCGTGGACCCGGTCGCGGAGCGCTTCCCACACCGGCGTGAGGCCGGTCGGCAGCGGCGGCAACCCGCCGAGGTCGATGCGGCTCTCCTCCGGGCTGTGGAAATCGCTGCCGCGCGAGGCGAGCAGGTCGAACTCGCGTGCGGTGTCGGCATAGCGCACCGCCTCGGCCGCCGTGTGGCTGCCCGTCACCACCTCGACGCCGCGCCCGCCGTGGGCCATGAACTCGGTGAACAGCGCGTATTCCTCGCTCGGGGTGAACTTGTAGCGTGCCGGATGGGCGATCACCGCCAGCCCGCCGGCGCCCGTGATCCAGGCCACGGCATCCTTGAGCGTCGCCCAGCGGTGCGGCACGAAGCCGGGCTTGCCTTCGACCAGGAAACGGCGGAAAACCTCGCTGGTTTCGCTGCACACGCCGCTTTCCACCAGGTGGCGAGCGAAGTGGGTGCGCGAGATCAGGTCCGGGTTGCCGACAAACTTGAGCGCCCCCTCGAACGCTCCGCCGATGCCCACCTTGGCCAGCTCGGCCGCCATCTCGCGGGCCCGGGCCTCGCGCCCGCCGCGCGTGGCGGCCAGGCCCTGGCGCAGCGCCTCGTTTTCAGCGTCGACGCCGAGGCCGACGATGTGCACCGTGACGCCGGCGAAGGTCACCGAGATCTCCGTGCCGGTGAGGTAGGGCAGGCCGAGGGCGGCAGCGGCGCCGGCCGCGCGCAACTGGCCGCTGAGTTCGTCGTGGTCGGTGAGGGCCCACAGCTCCACGCCGTTGGCCTTGGCGCGGGCCGCCACCACCTCGGGGGCGAGGGTGCCGTCGGAGACCGACGAATGACAATGGAGGTCGGCATTCACCCGCGCAATCATAGTGCTGGCATGGATATCGCTCCGGGTCCGTCCCGATGTTGGCCTGGGGAACGGGCCATAGGATGCACGCGGCGCGAACCGCCATGCCGCCCACGAATCGCCAGGGAGATCCAGATGAAAGAACGTCAACTGCGTGCACTGATCGAGAACGTGCGTGCCGGATCGTTGCCGCGACGAACGTTCATCGAGCGCATGGTCGGCGTCGGCCTGACCGCGCCCATGGCGTCGATGATGCTCATGCACGCCGGAGTCGCGCAGGCGCAGTCGGCGCCGGTCTACAAGCCGACCAAGCGCGGCGGCGGCGGGCCGCTCAAGACGCTCTGGTGGCAGGGGCCGACGCTGCTCCAGCCGCACTTCGCGCAGGGCACCAAGGACCAGGAAGCCTCACGCGTGTTCTACGAGCCGCTCGCCGTCTGGGACAACGACGGCAACCTCATTCCCGTCCTCGCCGCCGAAGTGCCGAGCGTGAAGAACGGCGGTGTGCTCGAGGGCGGCAAGGTCGTGCGCTGGCGCCTGAAGCAGGGCGTGACCTGGCACGACGGCAAGCCCTTCACCGCCGACGACGTGGTCTTCACCTGGGAATACGCACGCGACCCGGCCACGGCGGCCGTGACGAGCGGCGTCTACAAGGACCTGACCGTCGTGAAGGTCGACAACTACACCGTGCTCGTCACCTTCAGGAAGCCGACGCCGTTCTGGGCCACCGCCTTCTGCGCCGCCGAAGGGATGATCCTGCCCAAGCACCTGTTCGCTCCGTACGCCGGAGCCAAGTCGCGCGAGGCACCGACCAACCTGAAGCCGGTCGGCACCGGCCCGTACAAGTTCGTCGATTTCAAGCCGGGCGACATCGTCCTCGGCGAGATCAACAAGAACTACCACATCGCCAACCGGCCCTTCTTCGACACCATCGAGATGAAGGGCGGCGGCGACGCCACCTCCGCGGCGCGCGCGGTGCTGCAGACGGGCGAGTACGACTACGCCTGGAACCTGCAGGTCGAAGACGAAGTGCTCAAGCGCATGGAGGCCGGCGGCAAGGGCAAGGCGCACATCGTGCCGAGCGGCGACATCGAGTTCATCCAGGTCAACATCACCGACCCCTTCACCGAAGTCGACGGCGAGCGCGGCAGCGTCAAGAGCAAGCACTTCGCCTTCGCCGACCCGGCAGTCCGCCAGGCCATGGCGCTGCTCTGCGACAAGAAGAGCATGCAGGAGTTCATCTACGGCCGCACCGGCATCGCGACCTCGAACTTCATGAACAACCCGTCGCGCTTCCGCTCGCCGAACACGAAGTGGGAGTTCAACATCGACAAGGCCAATGCCTTGCTCGACACCGCCGGCTGGAAGCGCGGTGCCGACGGCATCCGCGAAAAGGGCGGCAAGAAGATGAAGTTCGTCTACCAGACGTCGATCAACGGCACGCGCCAGAAGGAGCAGGCGATCGTCAAGCAGGCGGCGCAGAAGGCCGGCATCGACCTCGAGCTCAAGTCGGTGACGGCCTCGGTGTTCTTCTCGTCCGACGTCGCCAATCCCGACACCTATGGCAAGTTCTGGGCCGACATCCAGATGTACACCACGACCATGACGGCGCCGGATGCCGAGCGCTTCATGGACCAGTACAAGTCGGACGAGATCTCGCAGAAGGCGAACAAGTGGCAGGGCCGGAACATCTGCCGCTGGGTCAACGCCGAGTACGACAAGCTGGCCCTGGCCGCCTCGTCGGAGCTCGACCCGGTGAAGCGCGCAGCGACCTACATCCGCATGAACGACATGGTCGTCAACGACTTCATCGTCATTCCGCTCATCAGCCGGCCGCGCGTGCGCGGCGGCAACCTGAAGCTGGTGACCACGCTCTCCGGCTGGGACCTCGACTTCTCCGCCCTGCAGGACTGGTACCGCGAAGGCGGAGCCGCCTGAGCTCGGCCGACTGAGCGGCCGCCGTGGGACCGTACCTCCTGCGGCGGTTGCTGATCGCCCTGCCGAGCCTGCTCGGCATCAGCGTCGTGCTGTTCACGGTGCTCGCGCTCGCGCCGGGCGATCCGTTCGGCGAGATGGCCAACAACCCGAACATCCCGCCCGAGGTGCGCGAGAACCTGCGCGCCCAGTTCGGCCTCGACGACCCGATCTGGCAGCGCTACTTCCGCTGGATCGCGGCCATGTTCCGCGGCGACTGGGGCTTCTCGTTCATCAGCCGCGTCGACGTCGACAAGCTCATCCTGCAGCGCGTGCCGGTGACGCTGGCGGTGATCGGCGCCTCGCAGATCCTGGCGCTGGCCATCGCCTTGCCGGTCGGCATCTATTCCGCGGCGCGGCCGTATTCCTGGTTCGACCGCATCGCCAGCACGCTCGCCTTCGTCGGCTTTTCGCTGCCGACCTTCTTCACCGGCTTGCTGCTCATCCTGCTCTTCTCGATCAAGCTCGACTGGCTGCCCTTCGTCTTTCGCGCCGACATCCCGGGCACCGGCTGGCAGTGGTGGTCGCAGCACATCAGGCAGGCGATCATGCCGGTGCTCGTGCTCGGCCTGTTCCAGGGCGCGAGCTGGACGCGCTACGTGCGCTCGGCGGTGCTCGACGTGATCCGGCTCGACTACGTGACCACCGCGCGCAGCAAGGGCCTGAAGGAGCGTGCCGTGGTCATGAAGCACGTCGTCCGCAACGCGCTGATCCCGGTCGTGACGCTCGTCGCCCTGACCATGCCGCAGGTCTTCGGCGGCGCGATCGTCACCGAGCAGATCTTCCGCGTGCCCGGCATCGGCTCGCTGCTGATCGACGCCATCCTGCGCAACGACACGCCGGTGGTGATGGCCGTGACCTTCGTGTTCTCGTGCCTCGTCATCGCCTTCAACCTCATCGCCGACTTGCTCTATGGCTGGCTCGACCCCCGCATCAGCTTCCGCTAGCGCGGCCTCGCCGGCGGTGGTCGCGACCGCTCCGCCGCGCCGGCGCAACCTCTCGCCGGGGGCCGAGGCGTGGCGGCGCTTTCGCCGCCACAAGCTCGCCGTCGTCGGCCTGCTGGTGCTCGTCGTGATGGTGCTGATGGTCGCGTTCGGCCCGCTGTTCTGGAAGATCTCGATCAACGACATCGACTTCTCGGCGCGCCTCAAGACGCCGACGGCGGCGCATCCCTTCGGCACCGACGACCTCGGCCAGGACGTGTTCGCGCGCATGCTCTACGGCGGCCGCATCTCGCTCGCCGTCGGCTTCGCCGCGATGCTGATGGCCATGCTCGTCGGCGTGACCGTCGGCGCCATCGCCGGCATCTCGCGCGGCCCGGTCGACGCGGCGCTGATGTGGCTCACCGACCTGTTCCTCTCGCTGCCGCAGCTGCCGCTGCTGCTGATCCTCATCTACCTGTTCCGCGACGCGCTGAAGCAATCGTTCGGGCCCGAGGTCGGCGTGTTCATCCTCATCGTGCTGGTGATCGGCGGCTTTCGCTGGATGCCGGTGGCGCGGCTCGTGCGGGCGCAGTTCTTTTCGCTGCGCGAGAAGGAATTCGTCGAGGCGGCGCGCGCCCTCGGCGCCTCGACGCGGCGCCAGGTCGTGCGCCACATCCTGCCGAATTCGCTCGGCCCCGTGATCGTCGCCGGCACCATCGACGTGGCCGCGGCCATCATCGCCGAGTCGACGCTGTCCTTCCTCGGCCTCGGCTTCCCGCCCGACATCCCGACCTGGGGCCGGATCCTGTTCGACAGCAAGGAGTACCTCGACATCGCGCCGCACTGGGCGCTGTTTCCAGGGACGGCGATCTTCCTCGCCGTGCTCTGCATCAACTTCGTTGGCGACGGGTTGCGCGACGCACTCGATCCGCGCCGCATCCTGTAGCGACAACGTTCCGTGCCCCTGCTCGAGATCAAGGACCTCAAGGTCCACTTCAAGACCGACGACGGCTGGCTGCATGCGGTCGACGGCGTCGACATCGCGATCGAGCGCGGCCAGACGGTGAGCGTGGTCGGCGAATCCGGCTGCGGCAAGACCGTGACCGCGATGACGGTGCTGAAGCTGGTGCCGATGCCGCCCGGCCGCATCGCCGGCGGCCAGGTGCTGTGGCAGGGCCGCGACCTCGTCACCGCCAGCAACGCGGAGATGCGGCGGGTGCGCGCCAAGGAGATCGCCATCGTCTTCCAGGAGCCGATGACCTCGCTCAACCCGGTGTACAGCGTCGGCGAGCAGATCGCCGAGTCGCTGCGCCTGCACGAGGGGCTCGGCCGCAAGGCCGCGCTCGACCGTGCCGTCGAGATGCTGGCGCTGGTGCGCATTCCCACGCCTGAGCGGCGCGTCAACGACTACCCGCACCAGTTCTCGGGCGGCATGCGCCAGCGCGTGATGATCGCCATCGCGCTCGCCTGCAACCCGAAATTGCTCATCGCCGACGAGCCGACGACGGCGCTCGACGTCACCATCCAGGCGCAGATCCTCGACCTGCTCGCCGAGCTGAAAGACCGCCTCGGCATGGCGATCATGCTCATCACCCACGCCATGGGCGTCGTCGCCGAGGTGGCGCAGCGCGTCGTCGTGATGTATGCCGGCATGGTGGTCGAGGAGGCTACGGTCGAGGAGCTGTTCGCCCAGCCGCGCCACCCTTACACGCAGGGCCTCATCCGCTCGATTCCGCGCATCGACACGGCGGCGCTGCACAAGGTGCGGCTCGAGCAGATTCCCGGCACGGTGCCCAAGCTGGTCGAGCCGGCGCCGGGCTGCCGCTTCGCGCCGCGCTGCAGGCACGCCGTGCCCGAATGCGTGGTCGACACGCCGGCCTTGCGGGAGCCGGTGCCCGGCCACAAGGTGCGCTGCATCTTCGATCTGCTGCCGGCATGAGCGAGCCGTCGGGGCCGCGGCCGCTCCTCGAGGTCAAGGACCTCGTCAAGCGCTTTCCGATCAAGGGCGGCTGGCTCGGTCGCGAGATCGGCGCCGTGCACGCCGTCAGCGGCGTCAGCTTCGACCTGATGGCCGGCGAGACGCTCGGCGTCGTCGGCGAGTCGGGCTGCGGCAAGAGCACCACGGGGCGCTGCATCCTGCGCCTCGTCGAGCCGACCTCGGGCGAGGTGTGGTTCGAGGGCCGGGACGTGACGCGCGCCGGCAAGAGCGAGCTGCGCGCCCTGGCCCGCGACATGCAGATCATCTTCCAGGACCCGTACGCGTCGCTGAACCCGCGCATGACCGTGGCCGCCATCGTCGGCGAGGCGCTCACGATCCACAAGCTGACGAAGAGCCGGGCCGAGCACGAGGCGCGCATCGTCGAGCTGCTCGAGACCGTGGGTCTCAACGCCGACCACATGCGGCGCTACCCGCACGAGTTCTCGGGCGGCCAGCGCCAGCGCATCGGCATCGCCCGCGCGCTGGCCGTGAGCCCGAAGCTGATCGTGTGCGACGAAGCCGTCTCGGCGCTCGACGTCTCGATCCAGGCGCAGGTGATCAACCTGCTCGAGGACCTGCAGGCGAAGTTCAACCTCACCTACATCTTCATCGCCCACGACCTCTCGGTGGTCGAGCACATCAGCGACCGGGTGGCGGTGATGTACCTCGGCCGCATCGTCGAGATCGCGGCCGCGCGGCAGCTCTACACCGAGCCGCTGCACCCGTACACGGAGGCGCTGCTCTCGGCCGTGCCGATCCCCGACCCGAAGGTCAAGCGCAGGCGCATTCCGCTGCAGGGCGACGTGCCCAGCCCGATCCATCCGCCGACGGGTTGCCACTTCCACACGCGCTGCCCGATCGCGCAGTTCCCGCTCTGCAGCACGGTCGTGCCGGAACTCGAGGAGAAGCGCCCGGGGCACCGCGCGGCGTGCCACCTGCGCACGTAGGCGAACCGTTGTTCAGCGCAGCTCGCTGCGCGCCGACTGCTGCTTGCGCCACGCCGCCGGCGGCGCGCCGTACTCGCGCCGGAAGGCGCGGCTGAAGGCGGTGTCGGTCTGGTAGCCGACGTCTTCGGCGATGCGGGCGAGCGGCGCATTGCCGCCCGACAGCAGGTTGGCGGCCAGCAGCATGCGCCACTGCGTCAGGTACTGCATCGGCGAACTGCCGACGAGCTGCTGGAACCGCTCGGCCAGCACGGAGCGCGAGCTCGCCGCCTCGGCCGCGAGCTCGTCGAGCGTCCAGGGATGCGCGGGGCGCTGGTGCAAGGCGTTGAGCGCGGCGCCGACGATCCGGTCGCCGACGCCCGCGAGCCAGCCGGTGCGGCCGGTGCCCTGCTCGTTCATGTACAGACGCAGCACCTCGATGAAGAGCACCTCGGCCAGCTTGGCGAGCACGCCGGCGCCGCCCGGGCGGGGTGAGCGCGCCTCCGCCAGGGCATAGCGCACCGAGGCCTCGAGCCACGCGCCGGCGTTGGAGCCGCGCACGTTGACGCGCACGATGCCGGGCAGGCCGGCGAGCAGCATGCGGGCGAGGCGGGCGTCGCAGGCGAGGTAGCCGCAGACGAGCCGGGTCGAAGCCCCGCCGCCGCCGTAGGCGAGCTGGCGCGGCCGCCGCGCCAGCACGGCGTCGAGGCGGGCGCCGCCGCTGGCCGGCGGCAGGCCCGGCCGGGAGCTCATCAAGTGCGCGTCGCCCTGCGGGAAGATGACGGCGTCGCCGGCGACGAGGCGCATCGGCGCCTCGCCACCGAGCTCGACGAAGCACTCGCCCTCGGTGATGAGGTGGAAGATCACGACGCGCTCGGCACCGGGCTCGAGCAGCGGCGCGGCGCTGTCGGCACGCGGCGACTGGTAGCACCACGGCGCAGTGAAGCGCGCCTGGATGAAGATGGCGCCGACGAGGCGCACGACGCGCAGCGTTTCGGAGAGAGCGTCCATGGCGGGGGCGGCGGCCGGCGTCAGGCCCCGGCGACGACGACGCGCACCGAGGTCGGCACGGGATGGCTCACCGCATCGGTGACCGGCGAGCAGCGGCACGAGTCCTCGACCAGTGTCGTCAGGTCGGCCGGTGCGACGCCGCCGGCACCGATGCGCACCTCGAGCTGCAGGGCCAACGGCCGTGCCGGCACGGTGCCGCCCTCGGCGTCGGTCATCTCGAACATGCCGCGCGCATCCGACTGGCTGACGACACGGACCTCGAGCGCATCGAGCGCGATGCCGCGGGCGGCCGCGCGCAACTGGATCGTCGTCGCCGTGCAGGCCGCCGCGCCGGCGCGGAACAGCCAGCCCGGCGACACCTTGTCGCCGCTGCCGCCGAACTCGGTCGGCATGTCGGTCGCCACCTCGGTGCCGTTGGCGTGGCTGGCCACGACGCGCGTGCCGCCTCGCCACACGGCGGTGGCGGGCGCGTCGTCGTGCAAGCCCGTCTCGGGGCGGCGCTTCAGCACCGCCTCGACCCGCTGAAATGCCGCGCCCACCGTGTCCATGCTCATGACCGAAGCCCCGTCGAGTTGCTGGCGGCCGATTGTCGGCGCGGATCGTCCGTTCGAAGCGCCCCGCACACCGACCCGGACGATCGGCCAGCGATGGCAGACGCCGGGACAGGACGCCACCGCGGCCAAACGCGATCCTTGCGCCTTCGCATCACCCGGAGAAAGACCCATGAACGCAGCCACCGATCTCGTCGCCCTGAAAGGTCGCCAGCAAGCCGCCTGGGCCAGCGGCGACTACGCCGTCATCGGCACGACCCTGCAGATCGTCGGCGAGCAGCTCGCCGAGGCCTGCGACCTGCGCTGGGACGAGCGCGTGCTCGACGTGGCGGCCGGCAACGGCAACGCGACGCTGGCGGCCGCCCGGCGCGGCTGCGCCGTGACCTCGACCGACTACGTCGCCTCGCTGCTCGACCGCGGCGCCGAGCGCGCCGCCGCCGAACGCCTCGACGTCACCTTCCGCGCCGCCGATGCCGAAGCGCTGCCTTTCGCCGACGCCAGCTTCGACGCCGTGCTCTCCACCTTCGGCGTGATGTTCGCGCCCGACCACGTCACCGCGGCCGCCGAGATGCTGCGCGTCTGCCGTCCCGGCGGCCGCATCGGCCTCGCCAACTGGACACCCGAGGGCTTCATCGGCCAGCTGTTCAAGACGCTCGGTCGCCACCTGCCGCCGCCCCCCGGCGTGCAATCGCCTTCGCTGTGGGGCAACGAAGCCCACCTCGCCCAGCTCTTCGGCCACCAGGGCGAAGTCGCCGCGACGCGTCGCACCTTCAACTTCCGCTACCGGTCGGCGCCTCACTTCATCGAGGTGTTCCGCACCTGGTACGGGCCGGTGCACAAGGTCTTCGCGGCCTTGCCGGCCGAGAAGGCGGGCGAACTCGAGCACGACCTCACGGCGCTGCTCGACCGGCTCAACGTCGCAGGAACGAGCTCGCTGGTGGTGCCGAGCGAGTACCTCGAAATCGTCGTAGCGCGCCGCTGAGCGTGGAGCCGCGGCTGCAGCGTCGGGTCCAGCGCTACGGCTGGGACCTGGCGGCGAAGGTCTACGACGCGACGTGGCAGGCACAGCTCGCCCCGGCGCAGTCGGCCCTCTTGCCGCACGCCGCCTTGCGGGCGGGCGAGCACGTGCTCGACGTCGCCTGCGGCACCGGTCTCGTCACGCTGCGGGCGTCGGCGTCGGTCGGCCCGATCGGCAGCGTCGTCGGCACCGATCTCTCCGCCCGGATGGTCGAGGCGGCCACCCGGCGCGCAATCGAAGCGAACGCGCCCAACGCACGGTTCGAGCGCATGGACGCCGAGGCCCTCGACTTCCCGGACGGCAGTTTCGACGTGGTCGTGTGCGCGCTCGGGCTCATGTACGTCCCCCGACCGGAACGGGCCCTGGCTGGCGGAGGAACTCAGGCGCCGGGGGGTGGATG
>CAXSEJ010000023.1:0-4359 GCA_964236395.1 uncultured Rhizobacter sp. | reverse complement strand
GCCCTGGCCGAAATGCGCCGCGTGCTGCGACGCGGCGGCCGATGGGCCGTGGCGGTGTGGGGCGAGCGACCGGCGTGCGGCTGGTCGTCGGTGTTCTCGATCGTCGACCGGGAAGTGCAGGGCGAGGTCTGCCCGCTCTTCTTCCGCCTCGGCGAGCCCGATGCACTCGTGCGCGCCTGCACCGAGGCGGGCGGTGTCGACGTGCGCGAGCAGCGTCTCGACGCCGTCCTGGTCTACGACAGCGCCGAGGCGGCCTGCGACGCGGCCTTCATCGGCGGCCCGGTGGCGCTCGCCTGGTCGCGCTTCGACACGGAGGTGCGCGACCGCGTGCGCGCGCGTTACCTGGAGTCGATCGCCGGGTGGCGCGTCGGCGCGGGCTACCGGGTTCCCGGCGCGTTCGTCGTCGTCTCGGCGGGCGTGCCCTGAAGCGCAAACGGCGCGGGGCGGCCGAAGAGGCCGCCCCGCTGCTCAAGCGCTGACGCTCAGCGAACGCGCTGACGCTCAGCGAACGCGCTGACGCTCAGCGCGTGGTGCGATTCCAGGCATCACGCACCGCGTGCTTCGCTTCTTCCCATGTCAGCCGCGACGTGCCCTTGGCGCTTTCCCATTCGGTGCGAAGGCGCGACTCCGAGTCGTCGAAGCTGCCCCGGTAGGCCGACGAGCGTGCCGTGCCGAGGCCGTAGGCCGGCCGGTAGTCGTCGAAGGTCCGCCCGCGCGAGTAGTAGGGCGTGCGGGTGTGGGCATCGCTCCAGTAGGCGTCTTCGTCATGCGGGTTGACGACGCTCGCCATGCCCTTGCCGGCCGCCCCGCCCGCGACCGCGCCGATGGCCGCGCCCGCCGCCATGCCGATGGGACCACCGACGGCGCCGATCGCCGCCCCGGTGGCGGCGCCCGTGCCGGCACCTGCGCCGGTGGCGAAGTTGTGGCGGCCGAGCTCGTCGTTGCCCTTCGGGTTGACGACTTCGCCGGTGCCCTTGCCGCCCATGCCGCCGATCACCGAGCCGACCGCTGCGCCCGCCGCCATGCCGACCGGACCGGCGACGCTGCCGATGGCGCCGCCGACGACGGCGCCGGTGGCGGCCGACGTGCCCTTGGCCAGCGAGTGTTCCTTCAGCCGATCGTCGCGATGGGGGTTCACGACCTCGGCCGCGCCCTTGCCGGCCATGCCGCCCGTGACGCCGCCGATGATCGCGCCCGCCGCCATGCCGATGGGCCCGCCGACCGCGCCGACGGTGGCCCCCGTCAGCGCGCCCGCGCTCGCGCCCATGCCGGTGCCGAGCTTGTGTTCACTGGGTGCGCCGCCTTCGGTCGGGTTCGCGTTCTCCGCGACTTCCTTGCCGGCCAGGCCACCGGCGATGGCGCCGATCAGGCCGCCTATGACGGTGCCGGCCGGGCCGACGATGGAACCGACCGCCGCGCCGGCGAGTGCGCCGCCGGTCGTGCCGACGCCGGTGCCCACCGGGTGTGCGCCGGGCGTCTTCGTGATGGGATCGAGATTCTTGGGATTGCTGTCGGACATGAACGTCTCCTGGGACGGGTTGCGCAGCGCTTGTGCCGATGCGAAGGTTGACGAGCCCCGGCGCGTCACCGCCGTGGCTCGGTCGCCATCATGCGAAGCCAGCGGCCGGCTTGCGTGGGACCGCCGGGTCAGGTGGCGTAGGACGAACCGCTTCTGCCGACGAAGGGTCGCTACCTTTGCTCACACCGAGCCGCGTGTCGCAGGCACGATGCGGTCATTGCCAGCCACGCGGCGTTCGCACACCCTTTCGCCATGAACCTGCCCCTTGCGCCACGACCTTGCGCTCTGGCGCTGTGCCTCGGCGTTCTCGCTGCCTGCGGCGGCGGAGACGACGGCGCTGCCGATGCCGCCGTCACGAACCTCGCACCGACGGTGACGCTCAGCGTTCCGACCACCGCGACCACCGGCGTCGCGGTCGCGGTCGGCGCCGTCGCCGCCGACAGCGACGATGCCGTGACCAGGGTCGAGTTCTTCGATGGATCGACGGCCATCGGCGACGACACGAGCAGCCCGTACGGCATCGCCTGGACACCCTCCGCGGCCGGCGCGCACAGCCTCACCGCCCGGGCCACCGACAGCCGGGGCGCGGCGACGACGAGCAGCGCGGTCGTCGTCACGGTCGCGCCGCCGGCGGGCGCCGACACCACGGCGCCGACCGCCACCCTGACCGCGCCGGTCGGGCTCGCGGCGAACCTGAACGGCACGGTGACGCTCGCGGCGAGCGCGGCCGACGACGTCGGCGTCGCCGCTGTCGAGTTCCAGATCGACGGCGCCCTGCTCGGCACGGCCGACACCGCCGCGCCGTACACCGCCACGGTCGACACGGCGGCCTACCCCTCGGGCCAGCACGTCCTGCGCGCCCGTGCCCTCGACGCGGCGGGCAACGCGTCGCCGTGGTCGGCGGCGGTGGTGCAGTTCGGCGGCACGGTCACGCAGCCCGCGGGCTTCACGCGCGACGAGAGCTGGGTCACGGGGCTCAGCAACGCGACCGCGTTCGCCCACGCCGCCGACGGCCGGATGTTCGTCGCCCAGCAGGGCGGCGCGCTCCGCGTCGTCAAGGCCGGGGTCCTGCTGGCTGCGCCCTTCGTCACGCTGCCGGTCGACAGTGCCGGCGAGCGCGGCCTCGTCGGCGTCGCACTGCATCCTTCGTTCGCGACCAACGGCTTGGTCTACGTCTACGCCACGCGCACGGCCGGCGGCGTCTCGCACAACCGCATCTCGCGCTTCACCGCCGCGGGCGACGTGGCGGCGGCCGGCAGCGAGCTCACGCTCGTCGACCTGCCGGACCTGTCGAGCGCGACCAACCACAACGGCGGCGGCATGCACTTCGGCGCCGACGGCAAGCTCTACGTCGGCGTCGGCGAAAACGCCAACGCGGCCAAGGCGCAGATGCTGGCCGACCCGTTCGGCAAGCTGCTGCGCTTCAACGACGACGGCAGCATCCCGGCCGACAACCCCTTCTTCGCCACCCAGGCAGGGCTGGCGCGCGCGGTGTGGGCGTCGGGCCTGCGCAACCCGTTCACCTTCGCCGTGCAGCCGGGCACCGGCCGCATCCACATCAACGACGTCGGCCAAGGCACGTGGGAAGAGATCAACGTCGGCGCCGCGGGGGCGAACTACGGCTGGCCGATGTCGGAAGGGCCCGACAACGTCACCGCCGGCATCACCGCGCCGCTCTTCGCCTACAGGCACGACGACGCCGTGCCCTCCGGCTCCGGGCCGGGCGGCTTCTTCAACGGCCTGGCCATCGCCGGCGGCGACTTCTATCCCGCGGGCGGTCCGTTCCCGGCGAGCTACCGCGGCCAGTACTACTTCGCCGACTTCGTGAACCGCTTCGTCGGCCGCATCGACCTCGGCAACGGCAACGCGGCCTACCGCTTTGCCAGCCTCTCCGGCTCGCCGGTCGACCTGCGCGTCGGCAACGACGGCGCCGTCTACGTGCTGACGCGAAGCGCGATCACGCGCATCGGCGCGCCCTGAGCCGCGCCTTCGTGATCAGGCCGTCATTCGACGGCGACGACGATCATCTGCACCCGCTCGATGCCGTTGTAGGCATCCAGACCGAGACGCCAGGCGAGGCGCACTCGATCGGCGACCGGCTCGCTGCGGCCGAACCAGATCGCGTCGCGCACCACGCCGCCGACGCGCAGGGCGAGCTTCAGGTGCTTGTCGCCGACCAGCCGCTGCGAGACGACCTCGACCGCATCGCAGAACACCGGCGCTTCGAAGGCCGAGCCCCAGACCTCGGCCTCGAGCAGCCGCGCCGTCGTGGCGTCGAAGTGCCGGGTGTCGAGCGGCCCGTCGCTGGCCAGCGCGCGCTCCCGGCCCGCGCTGCCCAGGCCCTCGGTGGCGACCTGCTCGAAGGCGGCGCGAAATGTCTCGAAGTCGGCGCGGTCGATGGTGCAGCCGGCGGCCATCGCATGCCCGCCGAAGCGCTTCAGCAGCGCGGGGTGACGCTTGCTGACGAGGTCGAGCGCGTCGCGCAGATGGAAGCCCTCGATCGAGCGGCCGGAGCCCTTGAGCGCGCCGTCCTGGCCGAGCGCGAAGACGAAGCTCGGCCGGTGCGCGTGGTCCTTCAGACGCGAGGCGATGATGCCGACGACGCCTTCGTGGAACGACGGGTCGAACACGGCCAGCGCGGGCAGCAGCTCGCCGCTGAGGGCGAAGGCGCGGTCGACATGGGCCTGGGCATCGTCCCTCATGCCGGCCTCGAGCGTGCGGCGCTCGCGGTTCATGGCGTCGAGCAGGGTGGCCAGCTCATGGGCGCGGGCCGGGTCGTCGGTCAGCAGGCACTCGATGCCGAGCGTCATGTCGGCGAGGCGCCCGGCCGCGTTCAGGCG
>CAXSEJ010000022.1:0-19112 GCA_964236395.1 uncultured Rhizobacter sp. | reverse complement strand
TGTTTCGTCGAAGCCGCCGGCGACGATCGAGTGGGAGTGAGTCATGAGAGCGATCCTCGCCGTCCTGTCCCTGCTGGTCGTTCTCGCCATCATCGGCTCGCTTGCGAAAAAGCAGTTGCAGTCGCTCGGAGTCGTCGGAGCGTCGACGCGAACTGCGACCGCCGCGAGCCAGGCGGGTATCGAAGTCGCTGATCCCGGCAGCCGCGACGGCGCGATGGCCGGCGACGTCAACCGACCGGCCGCGCCGCAGCAATCGAAAGCGCTGCAGGAAAAGGTGCGCGACGACACCGTGCGCGCCATGCAGCAGGGCGCAGACCGCACCAGGCAGCGCGCCGACCAGGACTGATGACCGGCCCTGACGAGGCCGCCATGCGGCTTGCCCTCGACCAGGCGCACAACGCCTCGCTCGTCGGCGAGGTGCCGGTCGGTGCGGTGATCGTTCGCGACACGCCGTCGGGCCGGCAGGTCGTCGCGACCGGCTACAACCGGCCCATCACCGACCACGACCCCACCGCGCACGCCGAGATCGTGGCGCTTCGCCACGCGGCCCAGCTCCTCGGCAATTACCGGCTGCCCGAGTGCGAGATCTTCGTCACCCTCGAGCCATGCGCAATGTGCGCCATGGCGCTGTTGCACGCGCGCGTCAAGCGCGTCGTCTACGGCGCGAGCGACCCCAAGGCGGGCGCCGCCGGCTCGGTGATCGACGTCTTCGGCAATGCGGCGCTCAACCATCACACGACGGTCGTCGGCGCTGTCCTCGCCGGGCCCAGCGCCGAAGTGCTGCGCTCCTTCTTTGCGCAGAGACGAGCGCAGTACCGGCAGCGCCGGGCAGCCGTCGCGCCAGGCGACAGCGGCTTCGCCGCCGAGCCGATTCCAGTCGGCGAGTCGGTCGAGATCGACCCCGGAGCGGCGCGATGAGCGGCCACGCCGGGCACCGGCCGCCGTCGACGCTGCGCATGTACTCACCGGCCGGCGTCGTCAAGGCAGCGCTGCCGCTCAAGCGGGCAGTGCGCCGCCTGACGAGCCTCGGCTTCACGGTCGAGGTGGACGAGGCGGCATCACAAAAGTACCAGCGCTTCGCGGGCGACGACAGCGCACGGCTCGCCGCGCTGCATCGCACCGCCGCGGCCCGCCCCGACATTGCCCTGGCGACGCGCGGCGGATACGGCCTCACCCGGCTCCTGGACGCGATTGACTGGAAAGCGGTCGCCCGCAGCGTCGAGGCCGGCACGCGCTGGGTCGGCCACAGCGACCTGACGTCGCTTCACCTCGGCCTGCTCGCCATGGGGGGCGGCGTCACCTGGGCCGGCCCGCTCGCCTGCGACGACTTCGGCCGAAGCAGCGAAGACGGCGGTGTCGATGAGGTGACCGAAGGCTGCTTTCTGGAGGCGATGTCGGGCGAGCTCGAGGCCGTCGGCTTTCGCACCGGCGCGGGGTTCGACGGGCTCGAACTGCGCGGCACGCTCTGGGGCGGCAATCTTTGCGTCGTCAACTCGCTGCTGGCGACGCCCTGGCTCCCGCGAATCAAGGGCGGCATCCTGTTTCTGGAAGACGTGAACGAGCACCCGTACCGCGTCGAGCGCAATCTGCTGCAACTGCACCACGCCGGCGTGCTCGATGCACAGAAAGCGGTCGTGCTCGGTGCCTTCACTGCCTGGCGCAAGTCGCCGCTCGACCGCGGCTACTCGCTGGCGGCTGCCATCGACAGGCTGCGCGAGGCCACCCGCACGCCCATCCTCACGGGCCTGCCGTTCGGGCACGTGCCGACGAAAGTGACGCTGCCTGTCGGCGCCCGCGTGCGTCTGCTGGTCGACGGGCGGCAGGCCTACCTGGCCTGGAAATAGCAAGCCCAGGCGCCTCGCATTCGAGGCGGTCACAAGGGCCCTGGTCACTGTTGGTTAAAGCCTACGCCGAGCCGCAGCCGCTGCAAAAATCGGGTGAATCCCGAGAGGCGTACTTGAACACCCCGTGACAATGATTTGACATTCCGTGGCACGTGAAGGTCGCCTATTCGGCGTCTCACCGCGTGCGCACGGGCCCGATCTACCGATCAGTTTCACAGTCCTTGGGAGGATGCTATGTTGAGGAAGACCAAACTTTGCATGAGCTTGTCGCTCGCTTGCGGCAGCGGCCTTTTCGCAACGCCGGCGCTGGCACAGCAAGAGCTCGAACGCGTCGAGGTGACCGGCTCGGCCATCCGTCGAATCGCAGCCGAGACAACGGTGCCGATCACGATCATCCGTATCGAAGAGCTGAAGAAGCAGGGCGTCACGACCATCGAGCAGGTCATGGCGAACATCAGCTCCGTTCAACTCCAGCAGGGAACCAGCCAGCAAGTCGGTGCCGGAACGGGTGGTGTCTCGTTCGCGGACTTGCGGGCGCTCGGCGCCAACAAGACGCTGGTCCTGCTGAACGGCAGGCGCGTGGCGAACAGCGCGTTCGACAGCTCGGCGCCTGATCTGAACACCATTCCCTTCGCCGCGCTGGAGCGCGTCGAGGTGCTTCGGGACGGTGCCTCCGCGCTGTATGGTTCCGATGCGATCGGCGGCGTCATCAACTTCATCACTCGCCGCAGCTACACGGGCGGCACCCTGACACTCGGCGCGGACAATCCCGATCATCCGGGTGGCAAGGCCTCCAACTTCAATGCCGGCATCGGCTTCGGCGACATCGACAAAGATCGATTCAATATCTTCGGCTTCGTCGACTACCAGAAGCAAAAGCCGATTGGCGGCTTGCAACGGCCATTCAATCAGCGCCTTCCTGGCGGACTTTCACCAACGCCATTCCCGGCAAACTACTACCAGGACGATGCCAGCGGTAATCCTGCCGCCGCACAGCCCGGCGGCTGTCCGTCTACGCCGGGACTCATCACGGACGGTGCCACGGGGTGCCAGATATCGACCTCCAGTTTTGTCGACTACACCGCCAGGGCCGATCGATTTTCCGGCATGTTGAAAGGTGAGCTGCGAATCGCCGAGAGCGCCACCTTGGGTGTCGAGTACTTCGGTTCGCGCACCAAGTCGACGACGCGGATCGCGCCGGTTCCCTACGGCGGCCTCTATCAAAACCGCATCCGTCCCGATGGCTCGCTGAATCCCTTCTATCCGGGCAATCCCGGCAGTTCGGTGGCGACGCCGAACATTCCCCTCGATCCGGCCTACACCGAGCCGGCCGCCACGAATCCGGCCGGTTCGGCCGGCCCCGCGGCCGGCTTGCTGCCCGGCTTCATCCACGTCAAGTTTCGCGACTTCTTCAATGGGCAAAGAACCTCGGCCGACAAGGGTTATCAAGACCGCCTCTTGACTACTTTGCAAGGTACGGCGGCGGGGTGGGACTACCAAGGCGCTGTCTCATACAACCGCAATCGAGTGAAGGACTACATCTCCGGATATTCCAACGGCACGATCATTACTGCTGGTGTTCGCGATGGTGTCATCAACCCCTTCGGAGACCAGGACGCCGCTGGGGGCGCACTTATTTCTTCCGCGGGCCTCTCCGGCCAGCTGCAAGAAGCCAAAGGCACTGTCAAGGGCGGCGACTTCCGTGCAAGTCGCGAACTCAGTGACTGGCTTGGCGCTGGGCGGCCTGCCGCGATCGCGGTCGGTGTAGAGGCCAGACACGAGAAGTTCAGGCAGGCGGCCCTCCCCGACTTCGCTGCGCTAGTCATCGCGAGCACCGGGATCGACCCAAACACTGTCAATGAGGGGTCACGCAACGTATATGCGGCTTACACCGAGCTCAATGTACCGGTTCTCAAAAACCTCGAGCTGACGGGTGCAGTCCGTTACGACAAGTACACCGATTCCGGTGATTCCACCAACCCCAAATTTAGTTTCCGCTATGAGGCGAGCAAGCAGGTTTTGCTCCGAGGCTCGGTGTCGACGGGTTTTCGAGCGCCTTCCCTCTATGAGCTCAATTCGGCCCCTGCCTACACCAGCACGTCGCAATTGGATGATCCGGTTCGCTGCCCGGGCGGAACTCCGATCGCTGGCGCGCCGCGGGCGGCAAATTGCGGGCAACAGTTTCAAGCCCTGACAGGTGGCAATCAGAATTTGAAGCCTGAAAAGTCACGCAACATGAGCTTGGGGCTGGTGATCGAGCCCGTTCAGGACATGAGTGTCGGGCTCGACTATTTCTGGATCAGGTTGAAGGACGCGATCGGCTCCCTTTCTGATGTCACGGTCTTCGACGACCCGGTCACATTTGCCAGCGTCTACCACCGTCTGCCTAACGGCTCGTTGTCGACCGACGGTTCTTCTTGCCCGGATCCTGCGACGTGCGGCTACGTCGATCTCAGCACCCTGAACCTGGGCCGGATTTACACCCAGGGTCTCGACTTGTCGCTCGCGTACAGGCTGCGCACCAGCGGCGCAGGCAACTTCACACTGCGATCCGACACGACGTACGTGAACAAGTACAAGTACGAAGACATCGCGCACGGTCCTTATCACCAGAACGTCAATATTTATTCCGGCGAGGGTCCGATCTTCAGATGGCAAAGCAATGCCAGCGTCTTGTGGTCCTACGGGCAGTTCGGCGCGGCACTGTTCGGCCACTACAAGTCGGGCTACGCCGACCAGGACCCGTCCAACCGAGTTGCGTCTTACACGACGTTCGATATCTCGGGCTCTTATGTGCCGATCAAGAGCGTCACGCTGCTGCTGGGTGTGAGAAACGTGTTCGATCGTGATCCGCCGTACTCGAATCAGGTGGCGAAATTCCAGGCCAACTACGATCCTCGGTTCACTGACCCGACGGGACGGAACTTCTACGTTCGAGGTACATATTCCTTCTGACGAACGCACTCGTCGCTGACCCAGACACAGGCAGCGACCTTCGGTCCGCAATCGCGAGGTTGCGGACCGAAATCTTTTAAGCGGCCGGCTGCCTCTGACGACTTGCATGAAGTTTGTGAGCCAGCCATGCCTGCCGAATCGGGCAAAATCTTGCTGGCTCTATGGAGATCCCAATCGATGAATTACGCGGAGCGCGACGCGAATCCACGTCGCCTTGTCGGTCTGACGGCCGTCGTCCTGTTTCACGTCCTGGTCGTATGGGCGCTCGTGACAGGGCTGGCCAAGAAGGTTGTCGACGTCGTCCGCGCTCCGATCGAGACCAAGGTGATCGAGGAGATCAAGAAGCCGCCGCCACCGCCCGAAGTGATCGTGCCGCCGCCGCCCAAGCTCGAAGCTCCACCGCCTCCGTTCATTCCTCCGCCCGAGATTCAGATCGCGACGCCGCCACCCGCGCCGACGATCACCGCGACGACTCCCACGCCTCCGCCCGCGCCGGTCGCCATCGCGCCGGCTCCGCCGCCAGCGGCCGCCGCGCCACCGGCTCCGCCTGCGCCGCCGGCTCCCGCAGCGCAGACGGCGGGAGTTGCCTGTGCCAATTTTTCGACTGTCATGGGTGATGTCGAATATCCCCGCGAAGCTCTGCGGGCGGGTATCGAGCGAGGCGAGGCGGTGATGCAGTTCACCTTGTCGCCGAGCGGCGAGATCAAGGACATCAAGACGATTCGTGCCAGCAATCCGATCTTCGCCAGGAACAGCGCCCGCATCATCGGTACGTTCAAGTGCGCGGGTCAGGGTCGTGATGTCTTGGTGACCGTGCCCTTCGGCTACAAGACCGAATAGCACGCCTGCCGAATCGACGCGCCGCCCACTTCTCCTCCTTCTTTGTTCTCTCGACTGAAAGTACTCAATGCGTCCCACCTCGTCATCCGGAGCCCGCGTGGCGGCTGCCGTTGCCTCGCTTGCCCTTTGTCTTTCTTCTCTTTTCTCAGGCGCCGTCCTGGCCCAGGCGTCTGCGCCTTCTGCAGTGGCGGTCGACAGCACGGCTGCAGCCGCGCCGGCAGCACCGATGGCTGCCGCACCGCTCGCCAAGGAGTCGGTCGACAACCCCTATGGTCTGAGCGCCCTCTGGGAGCAAGGCGACTTCGTTTCCCGCGGCACCCTCATCATCCTCGTGCTCATGAGCATGGGCAGCTGGTACATCCTCATCACCAAGCTCTACGAGAGCCTGAAGCTCAGCTCGGAAGCCAAAACCGCGCAGCGCGGCTTCTTCAAGGCAAAGACCTTGCAGGACGCGGCCAAGGGCCTGAAGGAGGGCAGCGCCTTTCGCTTCATCGCGGAAAGCGGAATCGCCGCCAGCGAACACCATGAAGGCACGTTGACCGAGAACATCGACCACAACTCGTGGGTCTCGATGAGCGTTCAGCGCAGCCTCGACGACATTCAGAGCCGCCTGCAAGACGGCCTCGCCTTCCTCGCCACCGTCGGCTCGACGGCGCCTTTCGTCGGTCTCTTCGGCACGGTCTGGGGCATCTACCACGCGCTCACGGCGATCGGCATTGCCGGCCAGGCGTCGATCGACAAGGTGGCCGGCCCGGTGGGCGAAGCGCTGATCATGACCGCCATCGGCCTGGCCGTCGCGGTGCCGGCGGTGCTCGGCTACAACTGGCTCGTGCGCCGCAACAAGGTCACGATGGAGTCGGTGCGTCGCTTCGGCGGCGACCTCCACGGCGTGCTGATGGGTGCCAGCATGCGAGCACCGGTCGCCGTCCGCTGAACGCCGGTCGCAGGAGCGCCTCATGGCCATGAACGTCGGCTCGGGCGGAGACGAAGACGAAGTCGTCTCCTCCATCAACACCACGCCGCTCGTCGACGTGATGCTGGTGCTGCTCATCATCTTCCTGATCACCATCCCGGTCGTGACGCAGACCGTGCCGGTGGCGCTGCCCAAGGAAACCAACCTGCCGCGCCAGACCAAGCCGGAGAACATCGACATCTCCGTCAACAAGGACGGCGACATCTTCTGGAACAGGCAGCTCATCCCCGACACCGACACGCTGTTCCAGCGGCTCGGCAAGCTGGCGACGCTCAACCCGCAGCCGGAGGTGCACATCCGCGGCGACGGCCGGGCGCGGTACGAGTCGGTGGGCCGTGTGCTCTTCCAGTGCCAGCGCGCTTCGATCCAGAAGGTGCGCTTCGTGACCGAACCGCCGGCGAAAGGCTGAACTCATGGCAATGAACATAGGCTCCGGCAGCAGCGGCGGCGAGCCCGACGTGATGATGGACATCAACACCACGCCACTGATCGACGTGATGCTGGTGCTGATCATCATGCTGATCATCACGATTCCCGTGCAGCTGCACTCG
This sequence comes from uncultured Rhizobacter sp., assembly GCA_964236395.1. Taxonomy (GTDB): domain Bacteria; phylum Pseudomonadota; class Gammaproteobacteria; order Burkholderiales; family Burkholderiaceae_C; genus Schlegelella_A. Next base: position 11,949 of record CAXSEJ010000022.1, on the reverse strand, counting down.
GTCAACCTGAACATGCCGGTCGGCACGCCACCACCGCCCACCGTCGAGCCTGTGGTCGTCACGATCGACATCGACTTCGACGGCACGGTGTCGTGGAACGGCGAGGCGGTGCCCGACCGGGGCCAGCTCGAAGCGCGGCTCGCGCAGGCTGCAGCGCAGCCCGACCAGCCGGAAGTGCATATCCGGCCGAACAAGCTGGTCGAATACAAGTCGGTCGCCGCGGTGCTCGCCTCGGCACAGCGCCTCGGTGTCACCAAGCTCGGAATGGTCGGCAATGAACAGTACGTCAAGTAGCAGCCGAATCGCGGCCGTCGCTGGCGGAGCCGGCCTGGTGCTGGCCCTGCTGCTCGGCGGTCGGGCATCCGCCCAGGAGACGCTCCGGCCTGAAGTGGGCCGACCGCTTCAGGCGGCGCAGGAAATGATCAAAGGCGGCCGATACCGCGAGGCGCTCGGCAAGGTGCGCGAGGCCGAAGCCGCCGGCGCACGCACCGCGAACGAGAGCTACCTCATCGAACGCATGCGTCTGGCGGCCGCCTCGGGCGCCGGTGACGCCGACACAGCGGCGCGGTCGTTCGAGGCGATCGGCGGCTCGGCGAAGGTGTCGGCCGCCGACAAGCTGCGCATGGTCGAGTCGATCGCGGGGATGTACTACCGATCCCAGCAGTATGCGAAGTCGATGCAGTGGAGCCAGCGCTACTTCCGAGAGGGCGGCACGAGCCCGGCGATCCGCACCATGCTCATCCAGAGCCAGTACCTGAGCGGCGACTTCGCCGGTGCCGCGCGCGAGCTGACCACGGAGATCCAGAGTGCCGAGCGCAACGGGAGCGCGCCGCCCGAAGACCGGCTGAAGCTGCTGCTCAACGCCGCGTCGAAGCAGGGTGACAACAACGCCTACGTCTACGCGATGGAAAAACTGGTCACGCACTACCCGAAGAAGGAGTACTGGGTCGACTTGCTGAGCCGCCTGCAGCGCAAGTCGAGCTTTTCCGATCGCCTGGCGCTCGACACCTATCGCCTCTCGCTGGCCACCGGCAGCATGACGGCGCCGGCCGACTACATGGAGATGGCGCAGCTCGCCTTGCAGGCCGACCTGCCCGGCGAGGGCAAGCAGGTGGTCGACAAGGGCTTCGCCGCGGGCGTGCTCGGCACCGGCGCGCAGGCCGAACGCCACAAGCGGCTGCGCGACCTGGTGGAGAAGCGCGTGGCCGAAGACAAGCTGACGCGCGAAAACGAAGAGCGCCAGGCGCTCGCCGCGAAGACGGGCGACGGACTCGTAGGCGTCGGCATGGACCTGGTCTACACCGGGCAGGCGGCGCGGGGAGTCACGCTCATACAGCAGGGCATCGCCAAAGGCGGCCTCAAGCGCCTCGAGGACGCCAAGCTGCACCTCGGCATCGGCCAGCTCGTTGCCGGCGACAAGGCGAAGGCGCAGGCCACGTTCAAGACGGTGCAGGGGGCGGACGGCACCGCCGACCTGGCACGGCTGTGGGCGCTGTACGCCCGACGCGGCACGGCCTGAACCGCAGGCGGGCCGGCTTACTTCGGCGCCAGCCGGATGGCGCCGTCGAGGCGGATCACTTCGCCGTTGAGCATGTCGTTGGTCACGATCTGGTGCACGAGCTTGGCGTAGTCGGCCGGCGTGCCCAGACGGCTCGGAAACGGCACGCTGGCCGCCAGCGCCTGCTGCACCTCGGCCGGCATGGTGAACAGCATCGGCGTGCCGAAAATGCCCGGCGCGATCGTCATGTTGCGGATGCCGGTCCGCGACAGGTCGCGGGCGATGGGCAAGGTCATGCCGACGATGCCACCCTTCGACGCCGAGTACGCCGCCTGGCCGATCTGTCCGTCGTAGGCAGCAACGCTGGCGGTCGAGATCAGCACGCCGCGCTCGCCGGTCGGTTCCGGGTCGTTGCGGCCCATCGCCTCGGCGGCGAGGCGGATCATGTTGAAGCTGCCGATCAGATTGACAGTGACGACCTTGCTGAACAAGGAGAGTGCATGTGGCCCATCGCGACCGACCGTGCGCGATGCCGGCCCGATGCCAGCGCAGTTCACCAGGCCGACGAGCTTGCCGAGAGCGACCGCTTCGGCCACGACGCGCTGGCCGTCGGCTTCCTGGCTGACGTCGCAGCGCACGAAACGGATGCCGGTCTCTGCCGCCAGCGCCTGGCCGCGCTCCTCCTGCACGTCGGCCACGACGACCTGGCCGCCGTGATCGAGCAGCATGCGCACCGTGCCTTCGCCCAGACCCGACGCGCCGCCGGTGACGATGAAGACCTTGCCTGCGATGTCCATGAGTTCTTTCCTGCTCAAGCCAGCGCGGCGAGGGCGCGGGCCGTGATGTCGTCGACACTGCCGGTGCCGCTGATCTTGCGGTAACTCGGCGCCGCGGCGTCGCCCGAAGCGGCCCAGCGCGCGTAGTAGTCGACCAGTGGCCTCGTCTGCGCGGCATAGACGGCCAGCCGCTTCACGACCGTCTCCTCCAGGTCGTCGACGCGCTGGATCAGCGGCTCACCGGTAACGTCATCGACGCCCGCGATCTTGGGCGGGTTGAAGCGGAGGTGGTAGCTGCGGCCGGAGGCCACGTGCACGCGGCGGCCGCTCATGCGCTCGACAATCGCTGCATCGGGCACGTCGATCTCGAGCACGTAGTCCAGCGGCACGTTCGCCGCTTTCAGCGCGTCGGCCTGGACGATGGTGCGGGGAAAGCCATCGAACAGGAATCCGGCGCCGCAGTCGGGCTGCGTGATGCGTTCCTGCACCAGTCCGATGATGATGTCGTCGCTGACGAGCGAGCCGGAATCCATGACCTTCTTCGCCGCCAGCCCGAGCGGCGTGCCGGCCTTGACCGCACTGCGCAGCATGTCGCCGGTCGAGATCTGCGGGATGCCGAAGCGCTGGCAGAGGAAGGTGGCCTGCGTGCCCTTGCCGGCACCAGGTGCTCCCAACAGGATGAGTCTCATGGCGTGGCGATGTGGTGTGGGGCGGCGGTGCGAGGCGGAATGATAGGGGTCGGGTCGGCGATCGGCAGCGCGGGTCCGCTCAGGCAAAACCCGCGCCAGCGTGCAGTGCGAAGAGAGCTCTCGCTCGGGCCAGATCGTCGGGCGTGTCGATGCCGACGCCGGCGTGTGCCTCGCTCACGTGCACGGCGATGCGCTCGCCGTGCCAGAGGACGCGCAGTTGCTCGAGCCGCTCGGCGTCTTCGAGCGGGCTGCGTGGCAGCCGCGCAAAGCGTCGCAGAAACGCGGCTCGATAGGCGTAGAGGCCGACATGCCGCAGCGGCACGATCGAGGCTGTCGGCGCCGATGTCAGGGCGCCGCCGGCGTCGCGTGGCCAAGGGATCGGCGCGCGCGAGAAGTAGAGCGCACGGCAGCACGCGTCGAGCACCACCTTCACGATGTTCGGGTTGTCGAAGTCGGTCCGATCGGTGATCGGGTGTGCGGCCGTGCTCATGACGCAGTCCTGGCGCCGGGCCAGTTCGGCGGCGACGGCGTCGACGAGCGCCGGCGGCAGCATCGGCTCGTCGCCTTGCACGTTGACGACGATCGTGTCGCCGTCGTAGCCAAGCAGGGCACACGCCTCGGCCAGACGGTCGCTGCCGCTCTCGTGATCGCTCGCCGTGAGCAAGGCGTCGATGCCGTGCGCCGCACAGGCCGCGACGATCTCCGCATCGCCGGCGGCAACGACGACAGAGGCGGCGCCGGACCGCGCCGCGCGCCGGGCCACGCGCACGACCATCGGCAGCCCGCCGATCTCCGCGAGCGGCTTGTTCGGCAGTCGCGTCGAGGCGAGGCGCGCCGGGATCAGGACGTGAAAGCTCAACCGGCTCTACGGCTTCGGCCCGGGCGAGGTGGGCGGCACGGGTGGCACCGGTGCCAGGCTCGGCGCCATCTCGAGGCCGAGGGCGCGCGCCTCGGCCTCGAGCATCACCGGAATGCCGTCGCGTATTTCGAAGGCCAGGCCGTCGGCCAGGCACACCAGCTCCTGGCTGCGGTGCTGCGGCGGGCGCCAGTGCTGCAACGGCCCCTTGCACAGGGGGCAGACGAGCAACTCAAGCAGGCGGACTTCCATGCGGTGCGGTCGAAGACGAGGGGTATGAGCCGGCCGCCGCGGCCACGAGCGCGATGAGCGCGGGCTCGAACGACGGATCGGGCACCGAGTCTAGCGCCGCGACCCACACCCGGCTGCCGATGCGCCGGGTTGGCGGCAGCTTGACGGCGTCCTTTTCCGTGATGATCACGTCGGCCGTCGTCGGCGGCCACGGCAACGTCTCGTATGCGTGATGGTCGGCGAGCGCCATCTCCTCGATCGTGAGCCCGCAGTCGCGCAATATCGCGAAAAAACGCCCTGGCCGGGCCACGCCGCACACCGCGAGCAGCGGTCGGCCGCGCAACGCCGTCAGCGTTTCCATCGACGCCGCCTCTGCGCGCCACCAGGCGTCGAGCGCGACAGCGCCGCGCAGCGTGCGACGGGCCACGTGGCCCGGCAGCGGCGTCGTTGGCGCGTCGGCGTTGTAGACGACGAGCCGCCCGGCGCCGAGCGAACGCGGCAGCGGTTCGCGCAGCGGGCCGGCCGGCAGCAGCCGGCCATTGCCCGCGCCGCGCTCGTCGAAGACCAGCACCTCGACGTCGCGATCGAGGGCGAGATGCTGCAGGCCATCGTCGCAGACGACGACATCGACGGTCCTGTTCACGGCCAAAAGCGCGTGCGCGGCGGCGACCCGATCGGCGGCGACGACGACCGGCGCGCCGGTGCGTCGGCGGAGCAGCAGCGGCTCGTCGCCAACGCGCCGCGCTTCGCTGTCGAAGGCGACTGCCTCGACCGCCCGATCGTCGGCGCGTCCGTAGCCACGAGAGACGATGCCCGGCGTGTAGCCGTGCCGCCGCAGCATCTCGACCAATGCGACCACGATCGGCGTCTTGCCGGCACCGCCGACGACGAGATTGCCCACCACGATCACCGGCACCGGCAGCCGGCTCGAGGCCAGATCGCCGCTTGCGTAGAGACGCCTTCGCAAGGCGGTCGCGGCGGCGAAGAGCCAGGCTGCAGGCTGCAGTGCCGAGCTGAGTGGCCCGCGTTCCTGCCAGGCCCGCTGCAGCACGTCGCCGATCTGCCGGCGGCGCGTGGCGGCCGCCACCATCTTCAGTGGCTCGCGCCGCTGGTCGACTGCGTCGCGAAGGTGAGCTTCGGCAGGCCGGCCCGCCGCGCCGCATCCATGACGTTGATGACGCTCTGGTGCGCCGCCGTGGCATCGGCCGAAACGATCAGGATCATGTCCTTTTCCCCGGCCGACGCGCTCGCGAGTTCGGCAGCGAGCGCCTCGACACTGCGGCCGTCGACAGGCTTCCTGTCGACGGCGTAGCGGCCGTCGGCACTGACGGCGACGATGATTTCGCGCGGCCGGTCGCGGGCCTGCTCGGCATCGGCGACGGGAAGAGTGACCTGCAACTCGGTGAACTTCGAATACGTCGTCGAGAGCATCAAAAAAATCAGGATCACCAGCAGCACGTCGATGAACGGGATCAGGTTGATCTCCGGTTCTTCCGGCCGCGGTCGGCGAAAATTCAAGGCCATGGCGATGTGCGTGGTCGTCGCGCGTGCTCAGGCGGGGCGCGGCATGGCAAAGCGCATCAGGTGCGGCACGAGCCGGTCGCATGCCTGCTCCATGTCGAGCGTGTAGGCGTCGACGAGGCCGCGAAAATAGCGATAGAACATCAGCGCGGGGATTGCGATCATCAGACCGAAGGCCGTGTTGTAGAGCGCAACGGAGATGCCGTGCGCGAGCAGCGCCGGGTTGTTGCCACCACCCGGCGCCTGCGAGCCGAAGATCTCGATCATGCCGATCACGGTGCCCATCAGGCCGAGCAGCGGCGCGGCCGAGGCGATCGTGCCGAGCGTGTTGAGAAAGCGCTCGAGGCGGTGCACCCCGGCCCGGCCGGCCGACTCGAACGCCGCACGCAGGCCCAGGTCGGTGATGCGCGGCTCCGCGATCACTGCGCGCAGCCCGGTGGCGAGGACGGTGCCGAGCACCGAGTTCTCGGCCAGTTTGTTGACCACGTCCGGTGGCGGCAGATGAGCTCGAGTGACGGAGATCACCTCGTCGAGCAGGCGCGGCGGCGCCACCCGTGCGGTGCGCAAGCTGGAGAAGCGTTCGATGACCAGTGCCAAGGCGGCGATCGAGCAGATGAGCAGCGGCCAGATCGGCCAACCCGCGGCTTGTATGATCGAAAGCAATCAGTCCCCTTTGCCGTTGACGGTGCGGATCGGCGGCACCGGTGGGGGCGGATTATGGCGTGTGGTCCGCGTGGATAACTTTGTGGACAACCGCGTTTGCGCGACCGGTTGCACGATCGCCGAAACCTCGCACGGCGCCGGTGCTGCATCTTTCAGCAGCGAAAAGATGTTTGAAATCAACGAGTTGGCTCGACGCTGCGCGGCCTTGCGCGGTAAACCGGGCTCTCCGACCAGCAACGGCGCGGCTGTGGAGTTGTCGCTCCACGTGCGCTGCGGCGCGGCGCATGTTTGACACCGCCGTGGCCCGCCCGCGGCGGCCCGCCTGGAGCGTAGCGGGGCTCATCGGTGCGGTCGCCTCGGTACTCGACCACGACTTCGCGGCGTGCACGGTCACGGGCGAGATCTCCGGTTTTTCTCGTGCCCCGAGCGGGCATTGCTACTTCAACCTCAACGACGCGGCCGGGGAAGCGACCTTGCGTTGCGCGATGTTCCGGCGTGCCGCCTCGTTGCTCGCGACCATGCCCACGAACGGCCAGGCGGTCGAGCTGCGCGGCCGGCTCGCCGTGTACGAACCGCGCGGCGAGCTGCAGTTCATCGTCGAGTCGCTGCAGCATGGCGGCGCCGGTGCGCTGTACGAGCGCTTCGTCCGACTGCGGTGCCGGCTCGAGACCGAGGGCCTGTTCGATGCTGCGCACAAGCGTGCGCTGCCCGCGTTTCCGACCACGGTCGGCGTGGTCACGTCGCTTGCTGGCGCGGCACTGCACGATGTCGCCACGACGCTCGCTCGGCGTTCGCCGCACGTGCAGGTGGTCGTCTACCCGAGCTCCGTCCAGGGCATCGACGCACCCGCGGCGCTTTGCGAGGCGATTTCGCGCGCCGGCCACCGCGACGAGGTCGACGTGCTCGTTGTCTGCCGCGGCGGCGGCTCGCTCGAAGACCTTTGGGCGTTCAACGACGAGCGCGTCGTTCGCGCCATCCGGTCGGCGGCGATGCCGGTCGTCAGCGGCGTGGGTCACGAGACCGACGTGACGCTGGCCGACATGGCCGCCGACGTGCGTGCGGCCACCCCCACTGCTGCCGCAGAACTGGTGGCGCCGGCGACATCGGCGCAGCGCCTGCGCCTGGAAGCGGCCGAAATCGCCATTGCCCGGCGCTCACTCGCTGCGCTCGAGACGCAGGCGCAGCGACTCGATCGCGCCGCCCTGCGCCTGGCGCGCCCGAGCGACCCGATGCGCCAGCGTGCGCATCGGCTCGACCTTCTCGGGCAGCGGCTGACCGCCGTGCCGGAGCGAACCGTCGGCACTCGACAGGCCGAGGTCGGGACCATCGCCGGGCGGCTCGGTCACGCGCTGCGGCTGACGCGGTCGCGCCTTTCGGGACGACTCGACGGCGTCGCGCTGCGTCTGCACGGTCTGGACCCGGAACGGGTCTTGAAGCGCGGCTACGCGATGCTGCTCACAGCCGACGGCCGGGCCGTGGTCTCCGTCGCCCAGCTTGCACCCGCGCAGTCGGTGCAGGCTCGCCTGGCCGACGGAACGGCCTCGCTCGAAGTCCGGTCGAAGAGCTGAGCAGCCTGCGATGCGACGAGTCGCTGCCTACAATCACTGCATCAACCAACGCTCGAGAGGACCGTCATGGAACGCACGCTGCCGCCACTTCCCTACGCCATGGAGGCGCTCCAGCCCCAGCTGAGCAAGGAGACGCTCGAGTACCACTACGGCAAGCACCACAAGGCGTACGTCGACAACCTGAACAACCTGCAGAAGGGCACCGAATTCGAGTCGATGGAGCTCGAGGACGTGGTCAAGAAAGCCACAGGGGGCGTCTACAACAACGCTGCCCAGATCTGGAACCACACCTTCTTCTGGAATTGCATGAAGCCGGCGGGCGGCGGCGAGCCGTCGGGGTCTCTCGCCGAGGCGATCAAGACGAAGTGGGGCACGTTCGCCGCATTCAAGGAAGCGTTCGCGAAGAGCGCGGTGGGCAACTTCGGCTCGGGCTGGACCTGGCTCGTGAAGAAGGCCGACGGCAGCGTCGACATCGTGAACATGGGCGCGGCGGGCACGCCGCTCACCACCGGCGACAAGCCGTTGCTCACGATCGACGTCTGGGAGCACGCGTACTACATCGACTACCGCAACGCGCGGCCGAAGTTCGTCGAGGCGTGGCTCGCCTCGCTGGCGAACTGGGACTTCGCGGCGAAGAACTTCGCCTGAACGAACTTGCTCCCCGGCGTCAGCCGCCGAACGGCGCGCCGCGGAGCTTGGTGCCCGGCTTGATGCCGCGCTTGGCGAACCAGCCCTCGTTCATCTCGAGCACGAACCGCACCGGCTTTTCCGAGCAGTGGCCGTCGAGCGTCTGCGGCGCCATGCTGTCGATGTTGACGATGCTGCCGTCGTCGGCCACGAAGGCGATGGAGAGCGGGATGAGCGTGTTCTTCATCCAGAAACACTGCTGCCCCGGCTGCTCGAACGCGAACAGCATGCCTTCGTTCGCGCCCATGGCGGGCCGCAGCATCAGGCCGATCTCGCGCTGCGGCGGCGTGCGGGCGAGCTCGGCGGTGATGTTGTGGATGCCGGCGTTCAAGCGGATTGCCGGCAGCTTCTGAGGCCCGTCCTGAGCGGAGGCCGACGACAGCATGGCCGATGAAATCGCCAGGGCCCAGAGGGCGGGCGCGAGGCGCCCGGACAGCTTATTCATGATCAACCATCCGACTTAGAATTTCCGGCTGCATTCAACACGCCCCGAGCGGGAGCACCATTCTCATGTATCAGCACATCAAGGTGCCCGAAGGCGGGCAGAAGATCAAGGTCAACCCCGACTTCTCGCTCGACATGCCCGACGAGCCGATCATCCCCTTCATCGAGGGCGACGGCACCGGCGCCGACATCACGCCGGTGATGATCAAGGTCGTGGATGCGGCAGTCGCCAAGGCCTACGGCGGCAAGAAGAAGATCCACTGGATGGAGATCTACGCCGGCGAGAAGTCGACCCGCGTGTACGGTGCCGATGTCTGGCTGCCGCCGGAAACGCTCGAGGTGCTGCGCGAGTACGTGGTCTCGATCAAGGGCCCGCTGACCACCCCCGTGGGTGGCGGCATCCGATCGCTCAACGTCGCCTTGCGGCAGGAGCTCGACCTGTACGTGTGCTTGCGGCCGATCCAGTACTTCAAGGGCGTGCCGTCGCCCGTCAAAGCGCCGGAAAAGACCAACATGGTCATCTTCCGGGAGAACTCCGAAGACATCTACGCCGGCATCGAGTTCGAGGCCGAGAGCGACAAGGCCAAGCGCCTCATCAAGATCCTGCAGGACGACTTCGGCGTCAAGAAGATCCGCTTCCCGGACACCTCCGGCATCGGCATCAAGCCGGTCTCGCGCGAGGGAACCGAGCGCCTGGTTCGCAAGGCCATCCAGTACGCGGTCGACCACGACAAGCCGTCGGTGACCCTGGTGCACAAGGGCAACATCATGAAGTACACCGAAGGCGCCTTCCGCGACTGGGGCTACGCCCTGGCGCAGAGGGAGTTCGGTGCCCAACCGGTCGACGGCGGCCCGTGGTGTGCGTTCAAGAACCCCAGGACAGGCAAGGAAATCGTCGTCAAGGACGTCATCGCCGACGCCTTCTTGCAGCAGATCCTGCTGCGGCCGGCCGAGTATTCGGTGATCGCCACGCTGAACCTGAACGGCGACTACGTGTCGGACGCGCTGGCGGCGCAGGTCGGCGGCATCGGCATCGCGCCGGGCGCGAACATGAGCGACTCGGTGGCGATGTTCGAGGCCACCCACGGCACGGCGCCCAAGTACGCTGGCAAGGATTACGTCAACCCGGGCTCCGAGATCCTTTCCGCCGAGATGATGCTTCGCCATATGGGCTGGGCCGAGGCGGCGGACCTGGTCATCAGCTCGATGGAGAAGTCGATCCTGTCCAAGAAGGTGACCTACGACTTCGCCCGCTTGATGGACGGGGCGACTCAGGTTTCCTGCTCCGGTTTCGGTCAGGTGATGATCGACAACATGTGATCGCCTGCGGCGGCGCCAAAGCCCGCTGAATGGCGGGCTTTTTTCATGCCGAGCCGGCGCCTTGTGAAATAGTCGGCCGCATCGATATGCCAACCAACGCGGTGCGCAAACGCCAACTCGATAGAATGTTTTCATGCCCGACGACAAGCCCAACCTACCGGTCGTGCAGCCCCGTACGGACGATGGCCAGGGCGCCGTTGTCGTCGAGCGCCAGACGCAGAAGACGGAGCCGCCGCGGATGTACCAGGTGGTCCTGCTCAACGACGACTACACCCCGATGGAGTTCGTCGTGATGGTGCTGCAGGAGTATTTCAGCCGCGACCTCGAACTCGCCACGCAGATCATGTTGAAGATTCACCACGACGGTCGTGGTGTCTGCGGGGTGTATTCGAAGGACGTGGCGGCCACGAAAGTCGAACTGGTGTTGGCCGCCGCGAGGCGCGGTGGCCACCCGCTGCAATGCATTATGGAGTCCGCATGATCGCGCAAGAGTTGGAAGTCAGCCTGCACATGGCCTTCGTCGAGGCCCGGCAGCAACGGCATGAATTCATCACTGTCGAGCACCTCCTGATGGCGCTGCTCGACAACCCGTCGGCTGCCGAAGTGCTTCGTGCCTGTTCGGCGAACCTCGACGACCTTCGCAAGAGTCTCGTCGGTTTCATCAAGGAGAACACGCCCACGGTGGGCGGGGCCGACGAGGTCGACACCCAGCCGACGCTCGGCTTCCAGCGCGTGATCCAGCGCGCCATCATGCACGTGCAGTCGACGGGCAGCGGCAAGAAGGAAGTGACCGGCGCCAACGTGCTGGTCGCCATCTTTGGCGAGAAAGACTCGCACGCCGTCTACTACCTGCACCAGCAGGGGGTGACCCGGCTCGACGTCGTCAACTTCATCGCACACGGCATCAAGAAGACCGATCCGCCGGAGCAGACGAAGCCGGGCGAGGGCGGGGCTTCGGGCAGCGAGGGCGACAAGGAAGAGGGCGACGGCAAGGGCTCGCCGCTCGACCAGTTCACGCAGAACCTGAACCAGCTCGCCCGTGACGGCAAGATCGACCCGCTCATCGGCCGCGAGCACGAGGTCGAGCGCGTCATTCAGATCCTGTGCCGCCGGCGCAAGAACAACCCGCTGCTCGTCGGCGAGGCCGGCGTCGGCAAGACCGCCATCGCCGAGGGCCTGGCCTGGCGCATCACGCAGTCGGAGGTGCCCGAAGTGCTCGCCGAGTCGATCGTCTACTCGCTCGACATGGGCGCGTTGCTCGCCGGCACCAAGTACCGCGGCGACTTCGAGCAGCGCCTCAAGGGCGTGCTCAAGCACCTGAAGGACCAGCCGAACGCCATTCTGTTCATCGACGAGATCCACACACTCATCGGTGCGGGCGCCGCCTCGGGCGGCACGCTCGACGCGAGCAACCTGCTCAAGCCGGCGCTCAGCTCCGGCGCGATGAAATGCATCGGCGCGACCACCTTCACCGAGTACCGCGGCATCTTCGAGAAGGACGCGGCGCTGTCGCGGCGCTTCCAGAAGGTCGACGTCGTCGAGCCGTCGGTCGAGCAGACCATCGAGATCCTGAAGGGGCTCAAGTCCCGCTTCGAGGAACACCACAGCGTCAAGTACGCCCCGGCGGCGCTGCAGGCGGCGGCCGAGCTGTCGGCCAAGTACATCAACGACCGGCACCTGCCCGACAAGGCGATCG
>CAXSEJ010000021.1:0-19181 GCA_964236395.1 uncultured Rhizobacter sp. | reverse complement strand
CCAGCCGCCACCTCGACGACTGCGCCATGCTGCGCGTGCTCGGCCTGCCGCAGCGGACCATCGCGGCGCAGTACTTCGTCGAGTTCGCGCTCGTCGGCCTGCTCGCCAGCGCCGCCGGCCTGGCCATCGGCTTCGCGGTCCACTACGTCTTCGTGCTGCTGCTCGCCGGCCTGGTCGAGGCGACGCTGCCGCCGCCGGGCTCGCGGCCGGCGGTGTTCGGTGCCGGCGTCGGCTTCACGCTGCTGTTCGGCTTCGGCCTGCCACCGGTGCTGCAGCTGGCGCGGGTGCCGCCGCTGCGCGTGATCCGGCGCGACGTGGGCGCGATGAAGCCGGCCTCGCTCGCGGTGCTCGGCGCCGGCGCGCTCGGCTTCTCGGCCCTGCTGCTCGCCGTGGCCAGCGACCTGAAGCTCGGCCTCATCGCCGTCGGCGGCTTCGCCGTGGCGGTGTGCGTGTTCGCGCTGCTCTCGTGGCTGGCGCTGTGGGTGCTGCGCCGGTCGGTGCCCGAAGCCCGGGCGCCGCGCTGGCTGATCCTCGCCACGCGGCAGATCGCGGCCCGGCCGGCGTTCGCCGTGCTCCAGGTCTCGGCGCTCTCGGTCGGCCTGCTCGCCCTCGTGCTGCTCACCATCCTGCGCACCGACCTCATCTCGAGCTGGCGCCAGGCGACGCCGAAAGACGCGCCCAACCGCTTCGTCATCAACGTCCAGCCGCCGCAGGCCGAGGCGTTTCAGGACAGGCTCCGCGCCGCCGGCGTGACCCGCTACGACTGGTTCCCGATGATTCGCGGCCGCCTCGTCGCCATCGGCGGCAAGGCGGTGTCGCCCGACGACCTGGCCGACCCGCGCGCCAAGCGGCTCGTCGACCGCGAGTTCAACCTGAGCCACAGCGCCACCCTGCCGCCGCACAACACCATCTCGGCCGGGGCCTGGAAAGACAACGAGCCGGGCGCGCTCAGCGTCGAAGACGGGTTGGCCGAGACGCTCGGCCTGAAGCTGGGCGAGACGCTCCGCTTCGACCTCGGCGGCACCCAGGTCGAGGGCCGCATCAGCAGCCTGCGCAAGGTCGACTGGTCGTCGATGCGGGTGAACTTCTTCGTGCTCTTCCCGACCGCGACGATGGCCGACGCGCCGGTGAGCTACATCGCCGCCTTCCGCGCTCCGCAGGCTTCGGGCGCACCTGGCACGCCGAGCTTCGACAACGCCCTCAGCCGCGACTTCCCGAACATCACCTCGATCGACGTCTCGGCGTCGATCGCGCAGGTGCAGCGCGTGCTCGATCAGGTGGTGCGGGCGGTCGAGTTCCTGTTCGCCTTCACGCTCGCCGCCGGCCTCGTGGTGTTGTTCGCCGCGGTCAGCGCCACCCGCGAGGCGAGGGCGCGCGAGTTCGCCGTGATGCGCGCGCTCGGCGCCAGCGGCAAGCTGCTGGCGCAGGTGCAGCGCGCCGAGCTGCTCGGCGTCGGCGCGCTCGCCGGGCTGCTGGCGTCGCTCGCCGCCATCGCGGTGAGCTGGGCGCTGGCGCGCTGGGTCTTCGAATTCAGCTGGAACCCTTCGCCACTGGTGCCCCTCGCCGGCGCGGCGGCCGGTGCCTTGCTCGCCCTGGCCGCAGGTTGGTGGGGCTTGCGTGAAGTGCTGGGCAGGCCGGTCGTGCAGACACTGCGCCAGGCGGCGGATGTATGAGGTGCGCACGCGATACTGCCGACCGATGCCACAGCCGCTCCGCGACCGCGTTTTCCGCGTCCTTCACCTCGAGGACAACGAGCTCGACCACGAGCTGCTCGTCGCCCACCTCGCGCGCGGCGGACTGAACGCGCAGACGCGCCGGGTGGAGTCGGCGCCGGCCTTCCTCGAAGCCATCGAGGACCCGTGGGACATGGTCGTCTCCGACTACAACCTGCCCGGCTTCAGCGGCCTGAGCGCGCTCGAGATGCTGAAGGCGCACACGCGCGACGTGCCCTTCGTCCTCGTCTCCGGCGAGATCGGCGAAGACACCGCGGTCGAGGCGATGCGCAACGGCGCCAGCGACTACCTGCAGAAGAGCCACCTGGCGCGGCTGGTGCCGGCGCTGCTCCACGCCATCGACGCCGCCGAGACCCGGCGCGCACGCGACCGGGCCGACCGCGAGCTCGTCGCCTCCAAGCAGCGCCTGCACGAGCTCGCGCAGCATCTGCAGACCAGCATCGAGATGGAGCGGGCGGCGATCGCGCGCGAGATCCACGACGACGTGGGCGGCTCGCTCACCGCGCTCAAGTTCGACCTGGCCTGGATCGCCCGCCACTCGAGCTCGCCGCAGGTCGTCTCGCGCGTGCAGTCGGCGGTCGAGACGGTGAGCCACGCGGTCGAGTCGAGCCAGCGGATCATGCACAACCTGCGGCCGGCCATCCTCGAGCAGGGCCTGGCGGCGGCGCTGCACTGGATCGCGCTGCGCTTCGAGCGGCGCACCGGCATCGAGTGCCACATCCGGCTGCCCAGGCAGCCGCTCGAGCTGCCGGTCGGCGTGCCGCTGGTGGCCTACCGCACGGCGCAGGAGGCGCTCACCAACATCAGCAAGCACGCCCGGGCGACGCGCGTGCGCATGGACCTGGCGCTGGCCGGCGGCGTGCTCTCGCTCGAGATCGCCGACAACGGCCGGGGACTGAGCAAGCAGGACCTGGCCAAGGCGCGGTCGTTCGGCATCCGCGGACTGCACGAGCGGGCGACCACCGTGGGCGGCTGGATCGACCTCTCGAGCGGTGCCAACGGCACGACCCTCATCCTCTCGGTGCCGCTCGACGGCGTCGACGACGGCCTGGTTGCCGAGGTGGACACGAGCAAGTCGTATGACCCTTCGCAGTGGGCGGACGTGTGATCAAGGTCTTCCTCTGCGACGACCACGCGCTCATCCGGCGCGGCATCCGCGACACGCTGTCCGACGCGCCCGACATCGAGGTCGTGGGCGAGGCCGGCGACTACGGCGAGCTGCGCACGCTGATGCGCGAGAAGGCCGCCGACGTGCTGGTGCTCGACATCAACCTGCCCGGTCGCAGCGGCCTCGACGTGCTGCACGCCCTGAAAGACGAGGGCACGGCGATGCGCGTGCTCGTCGTCTCGATGTACCCGGAAGACCAGTACGCGATCCGGGCGCTGCGCGCCGGCGCCTACGGCTACGTCAACAAGGGCGGCGACCCGGCGCTCATCGTCAGTGCGGTGCGCACGGTGGCGCAGGGCCGCAAGTACGTGACGCCCGAGATCGCGCAGATGCTGGTCGAGAGCCTGACCGCGCCGAGCGTCGAGAACGCGCACGACAAGCTTTCCGACCGCGAGATGCAGACGCTTGTGATGATCGCCTCCGGCAAGCGCCTCTCCGACATCGCCGAGGAGCTGATGCTCAGCCCGAAGACGGTGAGCGTCTATCGCGCCCGGGTGCTCGAAAAGCTCGCCCTCACCAACAACTCCGAGATGACGGTATATGCGATCAGGAGCGGCCTGGTCGGTAACTAAGGGACCAAGCGCCGTGAGCGTCAGCCGTGACGATGCATTCGCGTCGTTCGGGTGCGCGCTCGTCTGGTAGCCGTCACCTCGTCGTTGTCCTGCGGCGCACGCAGTCGACGTAGGCGTGGCCATCGGGCGGCAGGCCGCCGCGCTGCGACTCCCAGAGCATCGTGCCGAGGCACTCCATCACCTCGTGCTGCGCCGCGTGCTGCGAGCCGAGCCTGGCGGCGAGCGCGAGAAAGGCAGCGCGGATGCCGGCCGGCTGGTCGATCGTCACCTGCTCGCTGATCGAGAGGTGCATCGAGAGGTGCAGGAACGGGTTCTCGCGGCCGGCCTCGTCGCCGTAGTGCGCGGCCCGGGCCGCTTCGGCGTCGGCCAGATCGCCGGCGTACTCCGGGTGCGCGCCGACCCAGTCGGCGGCGATCGCCTCGAGCGGAGTCAGCGGCAGCGCGGCGCGGCGCTTGCGGCTCGCCTCGCAGAAGAAGTCGCGCACGTCGGGCTGCGAGGGCGTGAACATGGCGCCGATTGTCCGGCCATCGATCGCCGACGGCGAACGGCGGCGACGAATCCATTCACGCGTCGCCGGCCGGCAGCGCGCAGACTCGGCCCCATCAACTTCCCGGCGGCCCCCGTCCACGCACCATGAACATCACCACCGAACAGCTCTTCACCGCGGCCCGCAGCCAGAACGGCTTCCTCGCCGAACCGGTTGCCGAGTCGCGCCTGCGCGAGCTCTACGACCTGATGAAATGGGCGCCGACCTCGGCCAACTGCTCGCCGGCCCGCATCGTCTTCGTCACCTCGCCGGCGGCGAGGACGAAGCTCCTCGCGTGCATGTCGCCGGGCAACGTCGACAAGACGCGTTCGGCGCCGGTGACGGCCATCGTCGGCACCGACATGGTGTTCTACGAGAAGCTGCCCACGCTGTTCCCGCACGCCGACGCGAAGTCGTGGTTCGTCGGCAAGAAGGAATTCGCCGACACCACCGCTTTTCGCAACGCCAGCCTGCAGGGCGGCTACCTGATCCTCGCCGCCCGCGCGATCGGCCTCGACTGCGGGCCGATGAGCGGCTTCGACGCCGGCCTGGTCGACGCCGCGTTCTGGTCCGGCACCGAGGTCAAGACGAACTTCATCGTCAACCTCGGCCGTGGCGACGCGACCAAGGTGTTCCCTCGCAGCCCGCGCCTCTCGTTCGAAGAGGCCTGCCGCATCGAGTGAGCGGCCGGCGTCAGCCCTTCGGGCTTCGGCGGTCCCGCTCCAGCCGGCGCGGGCCTGGCGCTCGGCCATGGCACTAACATATCCGGAAAACGAGAACGGAGGCCCGCATGCCGGTGATCGTCGTCGCCAACCCGAAGGGGGGCGTGGGCAAAACGACGCTGTCGACCAACCTGGCCGGGTACCTCGCATCGCGCGGGCGCGCCGTCATGCTGGGCGACGTCGACCGCCAGCAGTCGTCGCGCACCTGGCTCGGCCTGCGCCCGTCGGGCCTGCCGCCGATCGGCACCTGGGAGACCCGCCACGACGACATCGTGCGGCCGCCGAAGGGCACGACGCACGTGGTCCTCGACACGCCGGCCGGCCTGCACGGCAAGCGCCTCGACGAGGTGATGAAGCTGGCCGACAAGGTGCTCATTCCGCTGCAGCCGAGCATCTTCGACATCCACGCCACGCAGGCGTTCATCGACGAGCTGCTCCTGCACCGTCGCAGCGACAAGGTGCAGCTGGCCGTCGTGGGCATGCGCACGCGCGAGGGGACGATCTCCACCGACCAGCTGCGCACCTTCCTCGAAAGCGTGCGGGTGCCGCTGCTGGGCTTCCTGCGCGACACCCAGAATTACGTCCACCTCGCCGCGCATGGCCTCACGCTCTGGGACGTCGCGTCGACGCGCTTCAGCGGCGACCGCGACCAGTGGGCTCCGGTCATCACCTGGGTGAACTGATGTCCCCACACGGGCGCCACGTCGAATGAGAACCTTCCAGACCATCGCCGAGTTGCAGGGCCTCGTCGGCCAGCCGATCGGCACCAGCGAGTGGATCACCGTGACGCAGGAGCGCATCCGGCAGTTCGCCGTGGCGACCAACGATCACCAGTGGATCCACCTCGACGAGGAGCGAGCCAGGTCCGGGCCCTTCGGCACGACCATCGCGCATGGCTTTCTCACCCTTTCGCTGCTGCCCGAGATGAGCGCCTCGGCGTTCGAGGTGCTCGGCACGCGCATGGGCGTGAATTACGGGCTCGACAAGGTGCGCTTCCCGGCGCCGGTGCCGAGCGGCAGCCGCCTGCGCGGCCACTTCAAGCTGCTGCGCTACGACCCGCTCGAAGGCGGCGCGCAGATGACGGTCGAGGTGACGATGGAGCGCGAAGGCTCGGCGAAGCCGGTGTGCGTCGCCGAGTCGCTCGCCCGTCGCTTCGTTTGAGGTGCCGAGATGAAAGTCCTCGTCATCGACGACCATCCCCTGATCCTGCAGGCGCTGCAGAACGTGATCCAGGGCCTCGGCAGCCATGTCTCGGTGGTCGGCGTGCCGGGGGCCCGTGCGGCCCGTGAAGCGCTCGGCACCGACGGCGGCTTCGACCTCATGCTGCTCGATCTGCGCCTGGGCGACGCCGACGGCTTCGAGCTCCTCGCCGAGCTGCGCGCCGCCTGGCCGGCGGTGCCCGTGGTCGTGGTCTCGGCGTCCGACCGCAGCGCCGACGTCATCCGCTCCATCGATCTCGGCGCGATGGGTTTCGTGCCCAAGCGCGCCGGCAACGAGGTGCTGACCGAAGCGCTCAACGTCGTGATATCGGGCGGCATCTACGTGCCGCCGATGGAGATCCGCGGTGACGTCGATGCCTTCCCCGGTCAGGCCCCTGCCGTCGTCCGGCCGCCCGGAGCAGCCCCGGCCGACGGCGCCGCGCCTGCGCTCGCGCTCTCGGCCTTCAAGCTCACGCCGCGCCAGACCGACGTGCTCGGCCTGCTGCTGCGCGGCCAGTCGAACAAGCTCATCGCTCGCGAGCTCAACCTCTCGGTCGAGACGGTGAAGGACCACGTCGCCGCGGTGCTGCGCACGCTCGGCGTCAACTCGCGCACGCAGGCCGTGCTCGCGGTGAGCCAGATGTCGAGCCAGGGCGCCGTCGCACCCTGGCTGTCGCGGCCGATGCAGTGAGCGCGGCCGGGCCGCCGGCGCCGGCCGAGGCGCCGGCCGGCGCCGCGCTGGCGGAGGCGCCGATCGACCGCTTCCTCTTGCTGCGCGATCAGGCGCGCGGCATCTTCGCCTTCAACCGCACTTCGCTCGCCGGCCACGGCGTGGCGGCGATCCTGATCCTCATCGTCTTCGCAGACGCCGCGCCTCGGGTGCTGCGCGTCGGCTGGGGCAGCCTCTTCGCCCTCGTCTGGCTGGTCCGCGCCTGGCTGGCGATGCGGTTCGAGCGCCACGAGCCGACCCGGATCGAGTCGCTGCGGCGGCGCCTGCACAAGTGGCGCATCGGCGTGCTCGCCTCGGGGGCGCTGTGGGGCGCCGCCGCCTGGCTGTTCTTCGCCTATGGCGACGGCCTGCACCAACTCGCGCTGGTGCTCATCACCTTCACCTTCTGCGTGGCCTGCGTGCCGATCCTCGCGCCGCAGTTCCGCCTCTTCCTGCTCTTCGTGCTGATCATCTTCGTGCCGGCGATCGTTCGCGTCGCCCTCACCGGCACCTTCCTGAGCTGGCAGGTGGCGGCGCTGATGGCCGTGGCCATGGCCATGACCCTCCTGCTCGGCCGCACCTACCGCGACTCGTTCGACAAGGTCACCGCGCTGAAGCTGCGCACCGAGGCGCTGGCCGTGCAGCTGCGCGCCGAGAAGGCGGTGGCCGACGCGGCCCGGCACGAGGCCGAGGTCGCCAACCGGGCCAAGACGCAGTTCTTCACCGCGGCCAGCCACGACCTGCGCCAGCCGCTGCACGCCATGGGCCTGTTCGCCGAGGCGCTGCGCGCGCGCACGCACGAGCCGGAGGTCGCCAAGCTGGTCAACAGCATCAACGAGTCGGTCGACGCGCTCGAGGGTCTCTTCAGCGAGCTGCTCGACATCACCCGCATCGACAGCGGTGGCGTGGCGGTCGATCCGGAGCACTTCGAGGTCGGCGACATCTTCCGCAAGATCCGGCTGCACTTCGAACCGGCGGCGTTCGAGAAGGGGCTCGAGCTGCGCCTGCGCGGCGGCCGCCATGTCGTGCTCGCCGACCCGCTGCTGGTCGAGCGGATCGTGCGCAACCTCGTCGCCAACGCCATCCGCTACACGAGCGACGGCTCGGTCCTGGTGAGCTGCCGCCGGCGCGGGGAGCGGCTGCTGCTGCAGGTGTGGGACACGGGGCCCGGCATCGGCGCCGAAGAGCGCGTGCGCGTGTTCGAGGAGTTCTATCAGGTGCCCGGCGTGCAGGCCGTGGCCGCGGAGCAGAAGAAGGGCCTCGGCCTCGGCCTGGCGATCGTCAAGCGGCTGGCGGCGTTGATGGCGGCGCCGGTGCGCCTGGCCTCGGAGCCCGGGCGCGGCTCGGTGTTCACGCTCGAGCTGCCGCCCGGCAAGTCACCGCGCGTCGCCGCACGGGACATGCCCGGGAAGGGGCCGGTCGGCATCACGCTCGAAGGCCGGCTGATCGTCGTCGTCGAGGACGAGCCGGCGGTGCGGGAGGGCCTGGAGGTGCTGCTCTCGGGCTGGGGCGCGAGCATCGTCTCGCTCCAAAGCGTGGCGGCCGCACGCGACTGGGCCGAGGGTGCCGACCTCGCGGCGCCGCCTTCGCTGGTCATCGCCGACTACCGCCTGGAGCACGGCACGACCGGCGTCGCCGCGATCCGGTCGGTGCGCCACAGGTTCGGCAACGACGTGCCGGCCATCGTCGTCACCGGAAGCAGCATGACCGGGCACGACAAGGAAGCGCTGGAGCAGAACTTCCACCTGCTCATCAAGCCGGTGCTGCCGAACAAGCTGCGCGCGATGATCTCGTTCAAGCTCGCCGGGCGATAGCGCCCCGGCGACGCCCGCCAACAGCTGACGCCCGCCGCTCACGACGGCTGGTAGGCCAGCCGGACGTAGATCGGCGCGAAGGCCTCGGCCTGCGTCACTTCGAGCAGTCGTTCGCGGGCGAGCTCGAGCAGGGCGATGAAGGTCACGACCACGACCGGCGCGCCGCGGCTGGTGTCGAACAGCTCCTCGAACAGCGCGAAGCGGCGGCCCTGCAACGCCCGCAGCACGATGCTCATGTGCTCGCGCACGCTCAGGATCTCGCGCGAGACCAGGTGGCGCTGGTTCAGGCTGGCGCGGCGGACGATGTCGGCCCAGGCGGCGCCGAGGTCGGCCACGCTCACGTCGGGAAGACGGGCATGGAACGGCTCCTCGATCGCCACGCGCGCCGGCTGGAAGTCGCGGCCGATCATCGGCAGCTCGTCGAGGCGGGCGGCGGCCGCCTTCATCTGCTCGTACTCGACGAGGCGGCGCACGAGCTCGGCACGCGGGTCTTCCGGCTCCTTGCCGTCGGCGCTCCTCTTCGGCGGCAGCAGCATGCGCGACTTGATCTCGATCAGCATCGCCGCCATCAGCAGGTAGTCGCTGGCCAGCTCGAGGTTGGTCTTTCTGATCTGCTCGACGTAGGCGAGGTACTGGCGCGTCACGCTCGCCATCGGGATGTCGAGGATGTTGAAGTTCTGGCGCCGGATCAGGTAGAGCAGCAGGTCGAGCGGGCCCTCGAACGCCTCGAGGAAGACCTCGAGCGCGTCGGGCGGGATGTACAGGTCGCTCGGCAGGTCGAACAGCGGCTCGCCGTACAGGCGCGCCACCGCCACCGTGTCGACCACGCCCGCGTCGGTGTCGGCGTCGGCGTCGGCGTCGGCGACCGCCGTGTCGTTCATCGGCTGCAGAGGCAGCGGCTCAGCGCTGCTTGTTCTGGTAGACGTACGGCTGCTGCGGCACGCGCGATTCGCCGTTCTCTTCCTGCATGACCGGGTCGATGCGGCGGTCCCAGAGGAGGGCGCGGCCCCGCCGCTGGTCGTCCTCGAGCGTCGGCCTGGCGGCCTTCATCTGCTCGATGAGCGAGGTCGTCTCGGACTTGTAGTGCTTCCAGAACAGCGGCATGGCAGGCAGGCATCCGCGGGGCGCGGCGAAAGGAAACGCGAAGTCTACGCGGCGACCCGGCGCAGGTGCTGGCCGTCCTTGAGGAAGGAATGCGGCTCGCCGACGATCCAGCGTGCCAGGTCGTCGAGCCGGGTCGAGCCCACCTCGAACGCCGGGAAGGCCACGTTCACCGTCTCGAAGCCGTCGATGTTGACGAGCCGGAACACGATGCGGCCGGCGTCGTGGTCGGGCAGGAGGCGCACGCTGCCGTGGAAGTCGGCGATGAACTCGAAGCGCTTCTCGACGAAGCGGCCGTGGCCCGGATCGCGCACGATCGCGCTCTCGTAGTTCGTGCCGCACTGGCGCAGGCGCGACTCGAGCTTCTCGATCTCGGGCGGGAAGTCCTTGGCCAGGCTGACGCGCTGGCCGGTCCTGGCCTGGAAGTTGAGCACCACGTGGTCGAACACCTCGCCGCTGCGCAGCTTCTTCATGCGCGAGTCGGAGCGGAAGTCGGTGAAGCGGAGCTGGCTGAACGAGGTTCGGTTGTCGAAGCGCCACACCGCCGTCGACATCGGGCGGAGCACGTTCAACTGTTGCGCGAGGGAGCTGAAGTAGCGCGCCGCCGCCTGGCAGGCGAAGTCGGTCAGCTGGGCGTTGCGCTCCAGTGCGCCGGTGTCCTGGGTCTGCCGAGCGCGCGCCTCGTCGGCCTGGCGCTTCAAGTCGTCGAGATAGCTCACCGGTCGGGCCGCTTGCAGGTCGTGCCGGCAGGATATCGCAGGGCCACGGCGCTGCTGCCGCGGGTTTCGTGGACTACTTGGCTTCGATCCCGGCGAGAAGCGAGCGCCCGGTCAGCCGCTCGAGCACGGCGAGCGGGGCGCTCGCCGGGTCGGCCTGGCGCACCGGGTCGAGGGTGAAGGTCTGCTCCATCATGTGCTGGCCGCCCATGGCGGCGTGCAGCACCTGGTCGCTGAAGCAGACCCAGGTGGTGCCGGGCGCGAAGTCGGCACGGGCCTGCGGGCCGCGGGTCTGCAACGCGGCGTCGGCCTTGGCGCGGTCGTGCAGCTGCAGCATGAGGTGGTCGTACTCGGTTCGCCGCCGCTTGGTGATGCCGGTGGCGTGCAGCAGCCACGCCGAGCCGGGCAGCGGCCGCGGGATGCTGCCGAGGTAGCGGCGGGCGTGCGCCTCGAACGGCTCGCCGACGCGCCAGCGGCGCGGCTCGCCATGCGGGTTGACGTTGCTGAACACGCGCAGCAGCCGCGTGCCTTGCATCGGGTTCGACGGAAAGGCGTCGATGTGCAGGCGCGTGTCGTCCTGGCGCCAGCTGCGCGCGCGGCCGGCGACGTCGACCGGCCGGAACGAGGTGTTGGCGCGCCGGAGGTGGCCGCGGTAGTGCGGGAACAGGCGCAGCGCGAAGGCCTCGCTGGCCTCGGCGTAGCGGACGACGAGCGCGCGCAGGGCCGTCAGGTCGGCGCTGTCGCCGACGGCGCCGCGCAGTGCGCCGGACGGCCAGCGCACGGAAATGTTCTTCGCCCCGGCATCGGCCCAGCGCGGGTCGAGAAAGCGCTGCTCGGCCGTGCCAAGTCGAAACGCCAGGTTCGGGAACGACAGCACGTGGCCGCCCTCGACCACCGCCTCGACGGCCCGCGTCGGCCCGTCGTCGCCCCACGTTGCGTCGGGGTACTCGCGAACGATGTCGGCAACGTCGCTCACCGGTGCCTGCTCCGCCGTCAGCGCACGCGCAGGCCGGGCACCGCGCCGGCGTGCGGCTCGAGAATGAACAGGCCCGGATTCGCCTTCTCGTCGGCGTGCGAGGCAGCCAGCACCATGCCCTCGCTCACGCCGAACTTCATCTTGCGCGGCGCCAGGTTCGCGACCACCACCGTCGTCTTGCCGACGAGCTGCTCGGGCGTGTAGGCCGACTGGATGCCGCTGAAGACGGTGCGCGGCGCGGCCTCGCCGACGTCGAGCGTGAGCTTGAGCAGCTTGGTCGAGCCGGCGACCTTCTCGCAGGCCACGATGAGCGCGATGCGCAGGTCGACCTTGGCGAAGTCGTCGATGCCGATCTGCGCCGCGACCGCTTCGCCGCCAGGCAGGGGCACGGCGATCGGCTCGCTCGTCGGCGCCGCCAGCACCGCCGGCATCGGCGCCTCGAACAGCGCTTCGAGCAGCTTCGGATCGACGCGCTGCATCAGGTGGCGGTAAGGCGCAATCGTGGTGAGCGGCGGCGGCGCCGTCCACGCCAGCGCGCCGCAGCCGAGGAAGGACTCGGCCTGCGCGGCCAGCGCCGGCAGCACCGGCTTGAGCCAGAGCGTCAGGTACTGGAAGCCGCGCAGGGCCATCGAGCAGGTCTCGTGCAGACGGCGGCGCGACTCGGCGTCGTCGTGCCTGGCGAGTTCCCAGGGCTTGGCGGCATCGAACGGCTGGTTCACGCGGTCGGCGAACTCCATCGCCTCGCGAAGCGCCTTGCCGTACTCCCGGTCGTCGTAGAACTGGCCGATGCGAGCGGTGTAGCCGGCGGCATCGAGCGTCTCGTCGACCCAGCGCTGGCCGGCCGCATCGAGCTCGCCGGCGAACTGCTTATGCACGAAGCCCGCGGCGCGGCTGGCGATGTTCACGTACTTGCCGACCAGGTCGCTGTTGACGCGGGCGACGAAGTCGTCGGGGTTGAACTCGATGTCCTCGACGTGCGAGTTCAGCTTGGCCGCGATGTAGTAGCGCAGCCATTCCGGGTTCATGCCGAGCTCGAGGTAGCGCAGCGGCGAGATGCCGGTGCCGCGGCTCTTGCTCATCTTCTCGCCGCTCACCGTGATGAAGCCATGCACGTACACGCGGTCGGGCGTCTTGCGGCCGCTGAAGTGGAGCATCGCCGGCCAGAACAGGGTGTGGAAGTAGGTGATGTCCTTGCCGATGAAGTGCACCTGCTCGACGGCGGGATCGGCCATGAACTCGTCGAACGAGCGCGTCTCGCCGCGCGCCCGCGCGCCGCCGCGGTCGAAGTAGTTCTCGAGCGAGGCGAGGTAGCCCACCGGCGCGTCGAGCCAGACGTAGAAGTACTTGCCCGGCGCGTCGGGGATCTCGATGCCGAAGTAGGGCGCGTCGCGGCTGATGTCCCAGTCGGCGAGCCCGCCGTGGCCCTGCTCGTCGACCTTGAACCACTCGCTGATCTTGTGCAGCACCTCGGGCTGCAGGCGGCCGTCTCGGTGCGTCCACTCCTTCAGGTACTCGAGGCAGCGCTGCGACGAGAGCTTGAAGAAGTAGTGCTCGCTCGACCTGAGCACGGGCGCCGCGCCGCTGAGCGCCGAATACGGGTTCTTGAGCGCGGTCGGCGCGTAGACCGAGCCGCACACGTCGCAGGAGTCGCCGTACTGGTCCCTGGCGGCGCACACCGGGCACTCGCCCTTGATGTAGCGGTCGGGCAGGAACATCGACTTCACCGGGTCGAAGAACTGCTCGACCGACTTGACGTCGATGAGGTCGTCCTTGCGCAGCGCGCAATAGATGTCGCGGGCGAGGGCGTGGTTTTCCGGCCCGTCGGTCGAGTGCCAGTTGTCGAAGCCGATGTGGAAGCCGTCGAGGTACTGCTTGCGGCCGGCGGCGATCTCCGCGACGAACTGCTGCGGCGTCTTGCCCGCCTTCTCGGCCGCGATCATGATCGGCGCGCCGTGGGCATCGTCGGCGCAGACGAAGTGCACGTCGTGGCCGCGCATGCGCTGGAACCGCACCCAGACGTCGGCCTGGATGTACTCCATCATGTGGCCGATGTGGAACGGCGCGTTGGCGTAGGGCAGCGCCGTCGTGACGAAGAGCTTGCGGGTCATAGGCGCAGTGGGCTCGCAGGGGCGGGCAAAGGGTCGATTTTAGAAGCGCGTTGGCCGAAGGGACGCCGCCGCGAAACGCCACGTCTGGCCGGGATAGACTGGCCCGCAGACGGCCCGTCGCCGTCCACCGAACGCCGCAGCGCACCATGGCCATCCACGAACCCGACCTCCTGCAGGCGCTGCAGGCCGTCGTCGATCCCGAGACCGGGCGCGACTTCGTTTCCACCAGGCAGCTGCGCAACCTGCGTGTCGAGGGCAGCGACGTGGCCTTCGACGTCGAGCTCGGCTATCCGGCCAGGTCGCAGGCCGACGGTCTGCGCCGCACGCTGATCGAGGCGGCGCGCACCGTCGCCGGCGTGGCCAACATCAGCGTCAACGTGGTCACGAAGATCGTGCCCCACGCCGTGCAGCGCGGCGTGCAGCTGCTGCCGAACGTCAAGAACATCGTCGCCGTGGCGTCGGGCAAGGGCGGCGTCGGCAAGAGCACGACGGCGGTCAACCTGGCGCTCGCGCTCGCCGCCGAAGGCGCCGCGGTCGGCCTGCTCGACGCCGACATCTACGGCCCGAGCCAGCCGATGATGATGGGCGTTTCCGGCAAGCCGGCGTCGAGCGACGGAAAGACGATGGAGCCGCTCGAGAACCACGGCGTCCAGGT
Organism: uncultured Rhizobacter sp.; assembly: GCA_964236395.1. Lineage (GTDB taxonomy): Bacteria > Pseudomonadota > Gammaproteobacteria > Burkholderiales > Burkholderiaceae_C > Schlegelella_A. Next base: position 5,182 of record CAXSEJ010000021.1, on the reverse strand, counting down.
GATGTCGATCGGCTTTCTCGTCGAAGCCGGCCAGGCCATGATCTGGCGCGGCCCGATGGCCACGCAGGCACTCGATCAGCTCATCCGCCAGACGAACTGGAGAGACCTCGACTACCTGATCGTCGACATGCCGCCCGGCACCGGCGACATCCAGCTCACCCTGAGCCAGCGCGTACCGCTCACCGGTGCGGTGATCGTGACCACGCCACAGGACATCGCCCTGATCGACGCCAAGAAGGGCATCAACATGTTCGAGAAGGTCGGCGTGCCGATCCTCGGCATCGTCGAGAACATGGCCGTCCACGTGTGCGAGAACTGCGGTCACGTGGAGCACATCTTCGGCCACGAGGGCGGCAAGAAACTGGCGGCCGACGACGGCTACGCCTACCTCGGCGCGCTGCCGCTCAAGCTCTCGATCCGCGAGCAGGCCGACAGCGGCCGGCCCTCGGTGGTGAGCGAGCCGGACGGCGAGGTGGCCCGGCTCTACCGCGGCGTGGCACGCCGCGTCGCCGTCAGGATCGCCGAGCGCGCGAAGGATTTCTCGGCCCGGTTTCCGACCATCTCGGTGTCGAAGAACACCTGAGATCGCTTGGGCCCGGCCGTGTCGACGGCGGGCAGACGGTTCTCTAGAATCCCGACACCATGACCGAGCCGTCTTCGATCCCGGGCACCGACGCCGCAGCCGACGACGAAGTGCGCGTGCTCGTCGTCGACGACTTCGCCGATGCCGCCGACACGCTGGCCGCGGTGCTCGAAGCCGACGGCTACCGCGTTCGCGTCGCCTACAGCGGCGACGAGGCGCTGGCCAGCGTGGAAGCGCAGACGCCGCATTGCGTCATCCTCGACATCGCCATGCCCGGGATCGACGGCGACGACCTGTCGCGCCAGCTTCGCACACGCTACGGCGACGACATCGTGCTCATCGCCATCACCGGCGCCGCCGCGTCGGACCCGCTCGTGGCCAAGACCTTCAACCGCGTCGACCACTACCTCCAGAAGCCGCTCGACCCGGAGGCGCTGCGCAAGGCCCTGCCGCCGGTCGGCCGTTGAAGGCGGCGCGGTGAGCGCGCCGGGCGGCGACGACGCCTCGGCGGCGTCGACCTCGGCCGTGCGGGCTGTGGCCTGGCACGACGGCGTGGCCAGCGACGTCGACGAGTGCGTGGCCGAGGAAGTGGCCGTGGCCCTCGAGGTCAACGGCATCGCCCACGCCGTGATGCTGGCGACGCCGGCCGACCTCGACGACTTCGCGCTCGGCTTCCTGCTCTGCGAAGGCCTGATCGACGCACGCGCCGACCTGCTGGATGTCGAAGCCGAAGGCGTCGAGGCCGGCATCGCCCTGCGCATCACGGTCGTCCAGCGCTGCCTGCATCGGTTCAAGGAACGGCGTCGCGCGCTCGCCGGCCGCACCGGCTGCGGCCTGTGCGGCACCGAGTCGATCGACGAGGCGATGCGGCCGGTGCGCTGCGGCGTTGCCTCGGCGCATGTGACGCCCGAGGCGCTGGCGCGCGGCATGACAGCGCTCGCCGCCGGCCAGCCGCTGCAGCGCCGCACCGGCGCGACCCACGGCGCCGCCTGGGTGTCGTTCGCCGGCGAGCTGCGCCTGGCGCGTGAAGACGTGGGCCGCCACAACGCGCTCGACAAGCTCGTCGGTGCGATGGCGCGCGCAGATGCCGACCCGGCGAGCGGCTTCGTCGCCGTGACCAGCCGGGCCAGCTACGAGATGGTGCACAAGACCGCCAGCGCCGGTGTCGGCCTGCTCGTCGCCATCTCGGCGCCCACCGGCCTGGCCATTCGCATGGCCGAACAGGCCGGCCTCACGCTCGTCGGCTTCGCCCGGGGCGACAGGGCCACGGTGTACAGCCACGCCGATCGTGTCGGCGCCACGCGCGCGGCCGCGGCGGTCAGCGTTCCAGGCGCGCCAGGTCGTCCGGCGTATTGACGTTGACGAAGGCGCGGGCATCGTCGAAGGGCACGACGACGGCGCCGATGGCCTCGAACCAGGCGCCGGCCTTGCGGTTGCCGCCGAGCAGGAAGCGGTTCAGCGCGTCGACGAGGCCGACGTGCAGCAGGCTGAAGGTCGGCTGCAGGCGGGTCGCCTCGCCGTCGCCCCTCGCGGCGACGGCGGCGACGGCGGCGTCGGCCGGCGAAGCGTCGAGCGCCGCGCGAAGCCGAGCGACCAGGTCGAGCGGCAGCAGCGGCGCGTCGCACGGCACCGTCGCCAGGAACGGCGTGCGGCAGGCGAGCAGGCCGGCCAGCATGCCGGCGAGCGGGCCGAGGTGGCCGGGCAGGGTGTCGGAGACGGCGCGGGCGCCGAGCGCTTCGTAAACGTCGAGATGGCGGTTGGCGTTGAAGAGCGTCGCGCCGACCTGGGGCGCCAGGCGGCCGAGGACGTGTGCCGCGAGCGGCCGGCCGACATGAAGCTGCAGGCCCTTGTCGGCGCCACCGAGTCGGCGGCCCAGGCCGCCGGCCAGGATCAGGCCGGTGACGTCGTCCTGGCGCTCAGGCAATGCGCGCCAGATCGCGCGTCACGGTGGGTCCGGCGCGGCGCTCGATCTCGGAGTGCAGCGGCTTGTTCCAGCCGAGCAGGAACAGCGCTTCGGCCACGACGAACATGGGCCCGACCAGCAGGCCGATGGTGTCGTCGACGAATGCCGGCTTCCTGCCTTCATACCAGTGGCCGATGAACTGGATGAGCCAGCCGACTGCGAAGAAGCCCACGCCCCAGGCCAGCCAGGCCGGCACGCTGCCGCCTGCGACCTGCTGACCGAGCCAGAGCAGCACGCCGACGGCGGCGCTGACCGCCAGGCCGAGCACGGCGTTGCCGCGAGTCAGGTACCAGGCCGCGGCCAGGGCGAACACGATCCAGGCGAGGCTGAGCGACTGGCCTGCCGCCGCGAACGCGGGCCGTGCCAGCAGCACGCCGACGCCGAACACGATCATCGGCACGCCGATGAAGTGGCTGACGATGTTGCGGCGGTCGCGGTGGTACTCGGCGTACCGGGTGAGAAGCTCGGTGGCGGTGCGCATGCGGCGGGCCTCGTAGCAGCGATGCGGTCATGGTAGAGCAAGCCGCCCGACCATTCGCCGGCCCGGGCGAGGTGCGCGTGAGCAGGCGCACGTGCCCTGCTCCCTACAATGCGCCACCTTTTCGAGTGGGCTGGCATGAGCATCAAGAGCGACCGCTGGATCCGCCGCATGGCCGAGCAGCACCGGATGATCGAGCCGTTCGAGCCGGGCCAGGTGCGCACCGCCACCGATGCGAGCGGGCAGGAAAGGCGCATCGTCAGCTACGGCACCTCGAGCTACGGCTACGACATCCGCTGCGCGCCCGAATTCAAGGTCTTCACGAACATCTTCTCGACCGTCGTCGACCCCAAGAACTTCGACGAGAAAAGCTTCGTCGACATCCATGCCGACGTGTGCGTGATTCCGCCGAACAGCTTCGCCCTGGCGCGCACGCTCGAGTACTTCCGGATCCCTCGCAACGTGCTGACGATCTGCCTCGGCAAGAGCACCTACGCGCGCTGCGGAATCATCGTCAACGTGACGCCGTTCGAGCCGGAGTGGGAAGGCTACGTCACCCTCGAGTTCAGCAACACGACGCCGCTGCCGGCCAAGATCTACGCTGGCGAAGGCTGCGCCCAGGTGATCTTCTTCGAGAGCGACGAGGTCTGCGAGACCAGCTACAAGGACCGCGGCGGCAAATACCAGGGCCAGCTCGGCGTGACCTTGCCGAAGACCTGACGCCGGCCGAGCACCGCCAGCCTGACAGGCCGGTGGCGTGCCGGCCGACAGTCGCCGGCCGAAGCTGCGGTCTACGATCCGCGACCTAACGGGAGAGCGCGATGCGGATGGACGGCCAGGAGGAGAGCAGCAACGTCGAGGACGTGCGCGGCATGGGCGGCGGAGGTGGTGGTGGCGGCGGTGGCGGCTTCGGCTTCGGCGGGCGCAGCGTCGGCATCGGCAGCGTCCTCATCGCGGTGCTCGCCGGCTGGATCTTCGGCATCAACCCGCTCACCTTGCTCGGCATGGGCGGCGGCGGCGACCCCGTGGCTCAGGTCGCGCCGCAGCAGCAGGGCCCGGCACCCGCGCCGCCGCAGGGTGATGCCCAGGCTCAGTTCGTGTCCAAGGTCCTGCGCAGCACCGAGCAGGTCTGGACCGACATCTTTCGCGAGTCGGGCCGCACCTACCAGCCGCCCAAGCTCGTCATCTTCAGCGACAGCTACCCGACGGCGTGCGGCCGCGGCCAGGCCGCGATGGGCCCGTTCTACTGCCCGAACGACCAGAGGTCTACATCGACCTGCGCTTCTTCCGCGTCCTCGAGCAGAAGCTCGCCTCGCCCGGCCAGTTCGCGCAGGCCTACGTCATCGCCCACGAGGTCGGCCACCACGTGCAGAACCAGCTCGGTGTGATGGAGAAGGCCGAGGCGCTGCGCGGCCGCGGCGGTGAAGCGCAGGCCAATGCCATCGGCGTGCGCCTCGAGCTGCAGGCCGACTGCTTCGCCGGCGTCTGGGCCGCACGATCGCAGCAGAGCAAGGTGCAGCTCGAGCCTGGCGACATCGAGGCCGGGCTGAACGCCGCCTCGCAGATCGGCGACGACACGCTGCAGCGCAAGGCGCAGGGCCAGGTGGTGCCGGAGTCGTTCACGCACGGCAGCAGCGCGCAGCGCGTGGCGTGGTTCAAGCGCGGCATCGAGGGTGGCAGTGTCGACCGCTGCAACACCTTCGAAGATCGTCGCTAGCCGGCTCGTTCGGCTCGTTCGGCCCGTTCGGCTCGTTCGGCCCGTTCAGTAGGTGCCGGGAAGAAGGATGCGTTCGTCGACCGTGTGGATGTCGGTGTGGCCGCAGAAGGCCATGGTCACGTCGAGCTCCCTGGCGATGATCTGCAGCGCCTTGCTGACGCCGGCCTCGCCCAGGGCGCCGAGGCCGTAGACGAACGATCGGCCGATCAGCGTGCCGCGGGCGCCGAGCGCCCAGGCCTTCAGCACGTCCTGGCCCGAGCGGATGCCGCCGTCCATCCAGACTTCGATCGAGCGGCCGACCGCTTCGACGATTGCCGGCAGCGCGCTGATCGACGACGGCGCGCCGTCGAGCTGGCGGCCGCCGTGGTTCGAGACGACCAGCGCGTCGGCGCCGCTCTCGACCGCGAGCCGCGCGTCCTCGACATCGAGGATGCCCTTCAG
>CAXSEJ010000020.1:11886-20090 GCA_964236395.1 uncultured Rhizobacter sp. | reverse complement strand
CGTAGCCGCCGTATCCGGTGATTCCGATCATGGCGCGTTCTTTCGCAGGATCTCGCTATCGAAGTGCCTGGCGAGAAAGCGCCCGCCCTGCACGATCGCTTCTCTCGCCTCGACCAGCTCGGCGGGAAACTGCTGGAACACGTGGATCATCCCGGGCCAGACCTGCAGCTCGACGTTGCCGCCGGCAGCACGGAGCCGGTCTGCGAACAGCTCGGAGTCGCTCGCCACCGTCTCGCGCTCGCCGACCTGCAGCAGCAGCGGCGGCAGTGCCGCCAGTCGCGCCGAAGAAGCCATGAGCGGCGAGGCGCGCGGATCCGTCGCGGCACCCTCCTTGCCGAGGTAGTTGCGCGCCATCGCCAGGATCATCGGCCGCTGGTTGATCGGGTCGAGCGCCGAACACGTGTCGTAGCTGGCGCCCGATGCTGTCAGATCGGTCCACGCCGACATGACGTAGGCCGCGACCGGCAGCGGCCGCTTCTCGGCGGCCAGAGCGAGCAGGGTCGACAGCACCAGGCCGCCTCCGGCCGAATCGCCGGCGAGCGCGATCCGGGAGGCGGCGAATCCTTGCGACTCGAGCCAGTCGACGACGCAGCGCGCGTCGTCGAGCGGCGCCGGAAAGCGATGCTCGGGCGCGAGCCGGTAGGCCACGCCGAGGACACGCGCACCGCTCGCCGCGGCAAGCCGCGCCATCAGCTCGCCGTGCGAGTCGAGCGAGCCGACCTGGAAGCCGCCGCCATGAAAGTAGACGATCACGCGATCGGCGCGCACGCCGGCAGCGTCGACCCAGCGGCAGGGCACGCCGTTCGCGCACACGTCCATCGTTGCAGGCCGGGCCGGGTCTCGGAACAGCGCATCCCAGTCGGCGCGCATCTGCGCAACGCTCGTTTGTCGGCCCCATCGACCATAGACGGCCTTCACCCGGGCGATCACGATGTCGACGGCCGACTCGTGCACCGCGTTCATGCGCCGCACCCCATCCCGCCGGAGATGCCGAGGACCTCGCCGGTGATGTAGCCCGCCACATCGGAGGCGAGGAAGGCCACCGCCGCGGCGACCTCTTCGCTCGTGCCCAGTCGGCCGGCCAGCGTCGCACCGGTCATCGCGGCGATCAGTTTCTCGCCGCCCGCCTCGACCGCCTGTCGCAGCAACGGCGTATCGATGGGCCCGGGCGCGACGACGTTCGCAGTGATCCCCTTGCCTCCGTTCTCGCGCGCGATCGAGCGCGTGAACGCGATCACCCCGCCCTTGGCGGCCGCATAGACGGAGCCTCCGCGCGAGCCGAGTCGACCGGCCTCGGAAGCGATGTTGACGATGCGGCCGAAGCCCGCGGCCTGCATCGCCGGCAGCACCGCGTGCGTGGTGTTGAACACCGACTCCAGATTGACGGCGATCAGCCGGCGCCAGTCCGCGGGGGTCGTGTGCGTGAAGAACGCGTGCTGGTCGACGCCGGCGCTGTTGACGAGGATCTCGAACGGGCCGCGCACCTGCACCGCAGCGCGCACGGCAGCGAAGTCGGTGACATCGAGGGCCAGCCCTTCGCCGCCGACCTCCGCGGCCAAGGCCTCGGCCTGCTCGCCTTTCAGGTCCGCGACGACGACGTGCGCGCCGCCGGCCGCGAGATGGCGGGCGACGGCAGCGCCGATGCCACTGGCACCGCCCGTGACGAGAACCCGTCGCGCCGGCGTCATCAGCGTCCCGTGAAGCGCGGCGCGCGCTTGTCGATCACCGCCGCGAGGCCTTCGCGCGCATCCGCCGTTGCCGACAGCACGGCCTGGGTGTTGTTCTCTTCGTGCATGACGGCCTCGACGCCCTGGCCGATGCCGCTCCAGAGCAGCCGCTTGGTGTGGGCGAGCGCTGCCGGCGCTCCGGCCGCGAGCTCGCGCGCGAGCGCCAGCGCCGAGTCCTGCAGCTCGCCGTCGGGCACGACGCGCGTGATCAGGCCCATCGCCTTGGCTTCGCTGGCGCTGATCACCGCGTTCAGCATCAGGATCTCGGTGGCTCGGCGCAGCCCGACGAGCTGCGTGAGGGTCACCGACACGCCGGCGTCCGGGACCATCGCCACACGTGTGGCCCCGGCCAGGAACTTCGCCGATTCGCCGGCGACGACGAAGTCGGACGAGCAGACCAGGCCCATGCCACCGCCGCCTGCAGCGAAGCCGTGGACCGCCGTCACCACCGGCGGGTTCAGTCGGATCAGCCCGGCGGCGACCAGCTGGAGATAGCGGGTGGCGACGCGGATGTAGTGCGGCAGCTCCTCGCCCTTCGCCAGGAAGGTGTGCACGTCGCCGCCGGCGCAGAAGTTCTTGCCCTCGCCGCTGATGAGCACGGCGCGGGCACGGCTGTCGCCATGCACCTGCATCACGACCTCGTGCAGGTCCTTGAGCAGCTCGATGTTGAGCCCGTTCGACGCTTTCGGCCGGTTCAGGCGGATGTGGGCGACGCCGTCGGCATGCAGCTCGAGCAGCGCGTTGCCCGTGCCGACAAGCACCTGCGGCGTCGTCGCTGGGGTGGTCATGTCCGGCCTTTCAGATCAGGAAGGAGAGCGAGTAGAGGGCGGTGCTGTTGTTGACCAGCACGACCTTCTTGCGCGCCATGCGCAGGCCGTCTGCCTCCCGGCGCAATGTGAACTCGTTGCGCGCGGCCCAGACGACGTCGCCGCGCGTCTGCGACTCGAAGACCAGCGCGTTGGAAGCGGCGCGGATCTCCCGGCCGTCGTCGTCGATCACCTCGACGTTCGAGACGACCCGGCGCAGCCTCGACTTCGGCGACTGGCTGAAGCGCTTGCCGGTGTGGAACTGGCGCACGCGCAGGCCGATCCGCGACCGGTTGTCGTAGATGATCGACATCTCCTGCTCCGGGTCACCGCCTTCGCCGTTGGCCGGGACCCAGTACACGCCGTCGTCGGCCCAGAGCGCCTCCCACTCGTCGTACAGGTGCTCGTCCTGAAGGCGCGCCTCCCGGTAGAGGAACTGGGTGACTTCCTCGAGCGCGGCGCGTTGCTCCGGCGTCATCGCCATCACGCCGCCTCCATCGTGGCGCGGTAGTGGCGCCAGATTCCCCGCGACGGCACCTCGTCGGTCGCGTCGCCGATGAGGAAGCCGTCCTCGTCGCGGCGCTCGCGGTGCTTGCCGCGGCCGAGGAACGACCATTCGGGGCTGCGCATCTGCGCGCCCATCTGCGTGCGCTCGTACATCTCGGCGTCGTCGGCGAGAAGAAATCCAGCCGGGCCGACCGAGCCCATGGTCTGCTGGCGCATGCGCCGGTTCAGGTCCGGCGCGCCCTTGAACTGCAGTGCCGTCACGTGCTGCACCGTCTCGTTCACGGCGATCGGCTGGATCACGAAGATCTGGATCTCGGCGATGAACAGGTTCGGAAAGATCATGACGTGCGGCGTGCCGTCGATCATGACCCTGCGCGCCTTCTCTTCGCCGTAGGCGGCCTTCATCTGCGCCGCATAGGCAGGCAGCCGATCGGACGTCGTGCCGAACCAGCCGAGAGGGATGCCGCGCTTGCGGAACTCGGGGCGCAGGTCGTTCTCCGTGTGGCCGTTGCCCATGTCGCGCGAGACCGCGGCGGAGTCGCTGTCGTAGAGCGTGCCGATGCCGCTTTGCGCGACCTCGAAGATCGAGGCGTGGACGAACGACGGGTGATAGCCGTCGGTCTCGTTCTCCACCAGGAATTTCCAGTTCGCCTTGACCTTGTGCTTGAGAAACCCTGCCGTGATTTCGACCTCGCCTTCGGGCGATGTCTCGCACAGGGCATCGATCGACTTCGTCGCCGCGCCGAGATGCTCCTCGAGCGACGGACCGTCGGCCGCCATCGAGCCGAACACGAAGCCGCGGTAGTTGCCGACCCGCGCCACGCGCCCGAGGCCGAGCTGCGAGCGGTCGACGCCTTCGTAGCCCGAAGGGAACGGATAGCCCTTGAGAGCGCCGTCATTGGCGAAGGTCCAGCCGTGGTAGGGGCAGGTGAACGACCGGGCGTTGCCGGCTTCGCTCATGCACACGCGATTGCCTCGATGCGGGCAGCGGTTGTGGAGCAGATGGATCGACCCGTCCCTGGTGCGCGTCATGATCACCGGCTCGGGACCGATCGACTTCATCACGTAGTCGTTCGCGTTGCGAACTTCGCTCTCGTGCCCGACGTAGACCCAGGTTCGATACCAGATCTTTTCCAGCTCGGCCTGGAAGATGGCCGGGTCGGTATAGAGCGAGCCGTGCACGTGCTCCGGCCGGATCAACTGGCTCCACGCCGCCGGCCTCGCAGGCACGATCGGAATGACGCTGGCGCGAGGGTCCAAGGACGTGTCTCCCGGGGAGGTTGTCAGAGCGAAGAGTCGATGGAATAATAGACCGACGGGACGGACTATGTCAAGACTGGCTTCCCGCGCTGCTTCTTGCCCGTGCCCACGTAAAGGCCTCAGCCATGCCCACCGTCGTTTTCATCGATCACGCCGGCGCCACCTTCGCAGTCGAGGCGGCGCTGAACAAGAGCCTGATGCAGGTCGCCGTCGACCATTCGGTGCCCGGCATCCTGGGCGACTGCGGCGGCGCGTGCAGCTGCGCCACCTGCCATGGCTACGTCGACGAACGCTGGGCGGCCCAGCTCCCGCCGCAGTCGGAAACCGAGGTCTTCATGCTCGAGGGCGTCCCGGACCCGCGACCGAACAGCCGCCTCTGCTGCCAGATCCGGGTCAAGCCGGATCTCGACGGAATCGTCATTCGTCTGCCCGAAGAACAGGGCTGACCTCAATCGGCATAGGCCATCAGGCACTCCTGCGTCAGCGAGGCCACGGCCCGGCCCTGCTCGTCGTGCACCGAGCCGACCGAGAGGCCGCGGCCGAGGGCGCTGCATGGGCTCACCGTGTCGACATGCATCCAGGCGTCGGCTCGCGCCGGCCGGTGCATCCACAACGCGTGGTTGAGGCTGGCGATGTAGAGGTTGCGCGAGCCGATGTCGCGCAGATGCAGGCCCAGGCTGCTGAAGTTCAGCCACCAGTCCGACAGGTAGGCGAAGGCCGCCGCCTGAATGTGCGGCTCGTCGGGCAGCGCCTTTGTCGCCCGCATCCAGAAGCGGAAGCGATTGCCGATGCTCGCGGGCGAAAGCTGGCGCCCGGCATCGGGAATGCGGAACTCGATGCTGGGCTTGCGGTCCTGCGAGTAGCCGCCGAGCCGCGTGATTTCACGCGCCACCGCCGGGTCGACTTCATCGAGCCCGGGCCAATCCTCGGGGCGCTCGCCGGGCGGCGCGGAGCTCGGGGCGGAGTGCTCCGGTGCGGCCAGCGCGACCGCGCACGTCACATGGGCGTCGAGCACGATGCGTCCCGGGCCCTGAGAGCCGCGCACGTGCCGGGAAGTGAAGCGCTTGCCCCGCTGCAGCTCGGTCACCTCGAAGTCGACAGGTTGCTCGGGCATCGCGCCCTGGAGGAACAGGAACTGCATCGCCGACGGCGCGCGCTCGGCCGGGAGGTCGATGGCCGCGGCCATCATCGCCTGGCCGAGCAGCTGCCCGCCATAGGACCGGCCGTTCATGTTGGCGTCGCCGTGGAGGCTGCGCCAGCGACCCGGCCCGACCGGCTGCAGAGTCAGGAGCTGGGCGATGTCCAGCTCGTCCCAGCGCTCGGGCGGCGCGGCAGACGCAGGCCTCATGAAGGCCTCCGGTGCGCCGCGGTCCGCGGTTCGATGCCGGGCTTGAGTCGCCGGTCGGCACCGAACTCGTCGAGGCTGTGGCAGGCATCGGCGAGCAGGCCGTCCGGCGCCATCATCCCGGCAAAGCAACCGGTGGTCGTGGCCACCATGGCGCGCACGCCCTTCATGACGGGCGCGACTCGGGATGCGGGTACACGAGGAACACGTTCATTGCCGAGGAAGAAGAGGAAATCTTCCTCATAATAAAACGACAGGACGGTTTGTAATCCTTTGCGTCGACGGTGCGGATCGCGGCGCTGTCGCAGTCGACGAGGCGCAAAGAATGGTCCCATCGGACGAAGTTGCGATCGACGACGGGCTCAGAGATCGCGAGCGATCAGCTCCTTCATGATCTCCGTCGTGCCGCCGTAGAGCCGCTGCGCCCGAGCATCCACATAGGCACGCGCGATCGGGTATTGCCACATGAAGCCGTAGCCACCGAACAGCTGGACGCAGCGGTCCACCACCCGCCCCTGCATCTCGCTGCACCAGTACTTGGCCATGGAAGCGCTGGTCGCGTCGAGCTCGCCACGCACGTGGCGGCGCACGCAGTCATCGACGAAAGTCTGGCCGATGCGGATCTCCGTCTTCAACTCGGCCAGCACGAAACGCGTGTTCTGGAAGTCGGCCACGTGCTGGCCGAAGGCCTTGCGCTCGCGCACATAGGCCAGCGTGTCGCGGTAGGCCGCCTCGGCGGCCGCCACCGCCGAGATGGCGATCTGCAGGCGCTCCCACGGAAGCTCCTGCATCAGGTAGGCGAATCCGCGGTGCTCCTCGCCGATGAGGTGGTCGACCGGGACGTGCACGTCGTCGAAGTACAGCGGGGCGGTGTCCTGCGACTTCAGGCCCATCTTCTGCAGCGGCGGGCCCTTGCGCACGCCGGGCAGCGACGCGTCGACGAGCAGCAGGCTCACGCCCTTGGCGCCCATGGCCGGGTCCGTTTTCGCGACCACGATCACCATGCCGCAGGTCGTGGCGTTGGAGATGAAGGTCTTGCTGCCGTTGACGACGTAGTGCTCGCCACGCCGGACCGCGCTCGTGGTGATCGCCTTGACGTCCGAGCCTGCGTCTGGCTCGGTCATCGCCAGGGCGCCGATGCAGCGCCCGGCCACCATCTCCGGCAGCCAGCGCCGCTGCAGCGATTCGCTGGCGTGGTGCAGGACGTAGTTGGTCACGATCTCGGAGTGCATCGCGAACGAGAGACCGATGTTGCTGTACGGTGCCGCTTCTTCCAGCAGCACCACGGAAAACAGCGCGTCCGCCCCGGCGCCCCCGAACGCCTCCGGGACACCCGGGCAGAGCAGCCCCGCAGCACCGGCGCGCTCGAACAGCGAGGGCTCGAAGTGGCCGCGCTGTTCCCAGGCGTCGAGATGGGGCCCGACTTCCTGGCGCAGAAAGCGGGCGACGTTGGCGCGAAACAGGTCGTGCTCCGGCGTGAAAAGGTCTCGTTGCATCGTCGTTCAGGCGCGTCGTCGCGCCAGTGTTGCCGTCATCGCGAAGGGGTGCATCGTCGCATCGGACGAGAGCGGGCGACAGATAGCCGACCAGCCCCGCCCGGCGCGACACGGCGATGGCCTCGGTCCGGCTGCGCACGCCGAGCTTCGAATTGATGTTTCCTCAGGTGGGTGCGAACCGTGGTCCCGGCCACGAACAAGCAGCGACCCGGTCCATCAGGTCGAAGGCGGTCTCGTCCGCTGCGCCGGCGGCCGCTCGCGCTGCATCGAACCCCGGAACGATCGGCGCCAGCGCGGCCGCCAGCATGCCGAGGAAGCGGCCGACGTCGTTGTCGGCGCGGCCTGGCTCAGCGACAGGCGCGCTCGGTTCAGCGCGGCTTCGCGAAGCCGTTGTCGATCCACGCCGAGGCGCTCGACGACGTGAGCTTGAACCCGGCGCCGACGCGCACGCGCGCCACCTCGATGCCCTCGCTGTCGACGGCGCTCAGCTCGGCATAGGGATCGTCGTCGTCGACGGTCACGTCGAGCCTGACCGAGATGCGTCGCGGCCCCGCGGTCACGGTGACCTCCTTGTGCTGCTCCGCGTAGGCGTGCTGTTCGTGACGCCGTATCACCTCCGCGGCGGTCTTCACCAGCGTGTGGAAGGCGGCGCTGTCGAGCGGCTTCGGATTCTTCTTGTCGCGGCCCATCGTCCAGGGGCCGACGAGCGCCGGCTCGGGCTCGCCGTCTTTCACCATCTCGACGGCCCAGCCTTCGTCGTCCTCGTTCTTGACGACGCGCGCGGTCCAGCCGTTGTCGCGCCAGAGTCGGTCGTCGTGCACGGCGGCAGCCGGGTCGCCTTCGAAATCGTCGTGGGCAGCAGGCATGGCGCGATCTTGGCATGGGCGCTGCGGCCGGCGTTTGACGCGCAGCCGATCGTCGCCTAGAACGGCGGCCATGATCACCATCGGCACCGCCGGCTGGTCTGTCCCGAAGGCCATCTCGCACCGCTTCGAAGGCAGCGGCTCGCACCTCGAGAGATACGCGCGCGTGCTTCGTGGCGCCGAGATCAACTCGACCTTCA
>CAXSEJ010000020.1:0-11830 GCA_964236395.1 uncultured Rhizobacter sp. | reverse complement strand
CGGCATCGACGCCGCCGGAGTTCAGGTTCTCGGTGAAGATGCCGGCCACCGTCACGCACGTCAAGCGCCTGGCGGGCACCGACGCCGAGGTGATGGCGTTCCTCGCCGGCCTCGAGCCGCTCGGGGCCCGGCTCGGCGTCGTGCTTGTCCAGCTTCCGGGCTCGTTCGCCTACGACGAGCGTGTCGCCGAGCGATTCTTCGCCGACCTGCGCCAGCATTTTCCCGGCCAGGTGGCGTGCGAGCCGCGCCACGCCACGTGGTTCGAAGCCGACGCCGACCGACTCCTCATTCGCTGCCGAATCGCCCGGGTGGCGGCCGACCCGGCCCGCGTGCCGGCAGCGGCGCTGCCCGGCGGCTGGCCCGGCCTGGCCTACTTTCGCTGGCACGGCTCGCCGCGGATGTACCGCTCCGGCTACACCGTGGCGCAGCTCGCGACATTTCGCGACCAGGTCGTGGCCGCGGGCGGCCGCGCCGAAGATCGCTGGTGCGTGTTCGACAACACGACGGAAGGCGCGGCGGCCGCCGATGCGCTCGCGCTCGAGGATCTGCTGGCCCGCTGAACGCCGGTCAGTGTTGCGCGACGTCGACCCATTCGGCCCGGCTCAGCGAGACCAGACGCTCCGGCGCGATGCGCAGTGCCGAGCGGGTGTCGCCCGCGGCCGGAACCACGACGTCGAAGGCCTTCACGGAGACGTCGACGTAAACCCGCAGCGGGCCCGGCAGGCCGAACGGGCAGACGCCGCCGACGGGATGGCTGGTCGCGGCGAGCACATCGTCGGCCTCGAGCATCCTCGCCTTGGCGCCGAACCGGTCCTTGAACTTGCGGTTGTCGAGGCGCGCCGTGCCGCTCATCACGAGCAGGATCACGTCGCCGCGCAGGCGCAGCGAGAGCGTCTTGGCGATGCGGCCGGGCTCGACGCCGTGCGCCGCAGCGGCAAGCGCCACCGTGGCCGTGCTGGTGGTCGCTTCGACGATTGCGATGTCGGGCGCCCGCTCGGCGAGTTCGGCGCGCACGGAGGCCAGGCTCATGGCCGCATTCTAGAAAAGCGGACCGCATTCGTCTGGCACCATCGCTGCCGCGAAACAGCCGGCATACGACCCCTTGAGCACTTCCTCATCCACGCCCCTGCTCGCGGCGGGCTGACGCCCGCATGGACCGCCTGCTGCAATCGGCCGCCGGCGCGCCGGTCTCGGCGCTGCTCCTGGCCGTGATCGTCGTCGCCAGCGGCCTGGGCCTGTTGGCCTTCCCGCAGCTGATCGAGCGCAGCCTCTTTCGTCCGTACTGGCTGACACGCCGGCACGAGTTCGAGACCCTCATCAGCAACGGCTTCATGCACGCGGACATCGCGCACCTGTTGTTCAATGCATTCACCTTCTGGGCCTTCGCCTTCAAGCTCGAGCGCCACATCGGCAGCGAGTCGTTCGCGATGCTCTACGGTCTCGGTCTGCTCGTGAGCGATGCGGGCACCTGGCTGCGCCACCGCCACGATCCGGAGTACCGCACCCTGGGGGCTTCCGGCGCGATCATGGCGGTGCTGTTCGCCTCGGTCGTGTATTTCCCCTCCGACTCGATCTTCATCCTGCCGATTCCCGTGCCGATCCCGGCGCCGCTGTTCGCCGTGCTCTACCTCGCCTACACCGTGATCGCCTCGCGCCGCGGCGGCGGCCGCGTCAACCACGACGCGCATCTGGCCGGCGCCGTCGCCGGGGTCGCGTTCGCGCTGCTGGCCCGCGCCGCCGGGTAGCTTGCGCGGCGCAGCGGCATGTGCTGTGCCAAGGCAGCGCATGAGCACGCCCTTCGGCAGCTTCTGGATGGGCGGGTTCGAGGGGGCCGACCACCTCAACCGGCAGGGCGTGCCGCTCGACATGGCCAGCGCATGCGGCCACGTGCGCCACCTCGACGGCGACTACTCGCGCGCCGTCGCGCACGGCGTGCGCGTTGTGCGCGAGAGCATCGGCTGGCGGCTCAGCGAGCAGTCGCCCGGCCGCTTCGACTTCTCGCGGGCCGAGGCCATGGCCCGAACGGCAAACCGGCACGGCGTGCAGGTCGTATGGACGCTGATGCACTACGGCACGCCCCCCGATGTCGATTTGCACGACGACCGCTTCATCGACCGCTTCGCCGCCTTCGCGGCCGCGGCAGCACGAGCGATCGGGCCGCACACCGACGCTGCGCCCGTGTTCAACCCGATCAACGAAATCGGATTCCTGGCCTGGGCCGTCTCGGAAACAAGCCAGATCTGGCCCTATCGCCCCGACTTGCGTGAAGGGCGGCTGGAGGCGGGCAAGACCGATGGCAGCACGCTGGCGAGCGGCTACGAAGTCAAGCGGCGTCTGGTGCGCGGCGTGCTGGCCGGCATCGAGGCCATCCGCGCGGTCGATCCGCGGGCCCGCTTTCTGCACGTCGAGCCGGTGGTGCACGTGGTCGCGCCGGCCGACCGGCCCGAGCTCGCCGACGACGCGGCGATGATCGCCGCCTACCAGTGGCAGGCCTGGGACCTCATCTCGGGCCGGGCCGAGCCGGAGCTCGGCGGCTCGGCGCAGGCGCTCGACCGTCTCGGCATCAATCACTATCACAGCGGCCAGTGGGAAACCGGTACCGAGGCGCGCTTGCTGTGGCATCTCGACGACCCGCGGCGGCGGCCTCTGCGCGAGCTGCTCGGGCAGGCATGGGAGCGCTACGGCCGGCCGTTGATCCTGGCCGAGACGAGCCACTTCGGCATCGGACGGGCGCGCTGGCTCGACGACGTCGGCGCCGAAGTGGCGGCGAGCCTTGCCGGTGGCGTGCCGGTCGAAGGTGTGTGCCTCTATCCCGTGGTCGACCGTCCCGACTGGGATCGCGCTGGGCACTGGCACAACAGCGGCCTCTGGGACATTGCCGACAGCTCGTCGTTCGAGCGCGTGCTAAACGCCGAGTACTCGGGCGCCTTGCGGCGCTGGCAGCGAGAACTCGGGTGAGCGCGCGGCACGGCGGTTGCCAGAAACGGCGATCCCACCACCACCGATCGAGGAGCCCCAATGTCCGTCCTAGACAAGGTGATCGCCGCCGTCACCCCACCCGAGAGCGACCAGGCCCGTGCCAAGGCCCGCGCAACGGCGCGGGCCGCGGCCGGTTCCGGCGACTGGCTGTCGATGGTGCTCGACCACCACCTCGGCATCGAAAACGCCTTCGCCGCGGTCAAGAACGCGTCGTCGGCTGCGCAGCGCAGGTCGGCGCAAAAGCAGCTCGCCGTGCTGCTCACCGGGCACTCGCTCGCCGAGGAGACGGTGCTCTACCCGGCGATGGCGCTCACCGACCAGAAGGCCCACTCGGGCATGGCCTACACGGAGCAAAGCGCTGCGAAGGTTCAGCTCGCCGCGCTCGACGACCTCGAGCCGATGAGCCAGGACTACGTCGACAAGCTCGGCCACCTCGAGGGTGCCGTCCTGCACCACGTGTACGAAGAGGAAGGCACCTGGTTTCCGAAGCTCAAGCAAGAGTGCGGCTCTGACAAGGCCGCGATGCTCACCACGCGGTACCGAGAGGAGTTCGAGCGCTACATGGGCGGGCCGGCAAGCGCCGCGTCATCGATCGGCCAGGCCGTCTCCGGCAGTGCCGACGCTGCATCGATCGACGCGGCCTCGACCCGCGGCTTCGGGCCCGCGCCCGCCTGATCGGGGCGCGTGATCCAGGCAGCGTCGGCGCGGCACCGCGGCCGACACTGCCCGTTCCAACTCAGGCCTGGGCAGGGATGCGCAGGACCTGGCCTGGATAGATCTTGTCGGGGCTCGACAGCATCGGCTTGTTGGCCTCGAAGATCTTCGTGTAGGCGTTGGCGTCGCCATACGCTTCCTTGGCGATCTTCGACAGCGTATCGCCTGACTTCACCTCGCGGTACGTGCTCTCCGGCTCATTTCCGGCGGCGACCGTGAGCATGTCGTTCACTTTCGACACGGCGGCCACATTGCCGCAGCACAGCACGATCTTCTCCTTGGTCGCTTGGTCCGCCGCCACGCCGCTGACCGTCACCGTCTGGGTCGCCCCGTCGTAGCCGACGTTCATGCCGTCGGCCTTCAGCCCTTGCGAGCCGATGTACTTCTCGATCGCCGCACCCGCGGTGGCGTTGAGCGCGGCGACATCCGGCTGCGGGGCACCGGGAGCGGCGCCTGCGGCCGGTGTGGCGGGCGCCGACTTGAACAGCTTTTCGCCGGCGTCTCTGATGAAGCTGATGAGGCTCATGGTGTGTTTTCTGTGTGGTGGCGGGAGGCGAGACGGTAGGGCGAAGGTCGCATGCGCCACGTAGGACGGCGCCACGAACCGCGATCAGGGAGCCGCCCGGCGGAGCTTCATCTGGGCGTCGATCGCTTCGGCCAGGCGTTCGGGCTCGACCGGCTTGACGAGGTGGTCGTCGAAGCCCGCATCCGCAGCGAACTCCCGGTCGCGTTGCTGGCCATACCCGTGAGCGCGATGAGGCGCAGCGAAGCCGTGCCAGGCCGCCCACGCAGATCGGCCGCCACCTGGTAGCCGCTGCGTCCGGGCAGGCCGATGTCCATGTTGAGGGCGGCCGCCTCGTCGTAGAACGCCCGCAGGTCGCCCGTCTGCAGGTTGACCGAGTTGCCGAGCGCCTTCAGCGCGCCGACGGCATGCTGGACTTCGCCGTCGACGAGCAAGGCCGTGGCGCGGACGGTTTCCTGCAGGCCACGCAGGGCCACGTCGCGCTCCGCCTCTCTGACCTTCTCGACCGCCACCGACGCGGCGAGGAAGGCGGGCACCAGGACAACCGCTGCGACCAGTAGCAAGGACGAGCGGATTCGCATCGCGGCGCTTGTATCACGGCGGCCGCGACGGGGCGCAGTCGCCCGCCGGGGATCGGAAAGCCTCAGCCGCCGAGCGGCACGTCGACCCGGTTCAGGTCTTCGGCGACCCGCTCGGGGGCGAGCGCACGCCGCCCGTCGTCGCCGCTCATCTCGTGCGCCAGATCCAGCGCCTGCTCGGCCGACAGGCCCGGATTGAGGGCGACGAGCCGCCGCGAACAACGCGCGCACCAGTCGAGGCTGGAGCGCACGTACTCGGCGCCGTCCTGGTCCCAGCGCGAGTTCTGGGGGCGGGTCTGGTCGAACGATGTGTGCATCGGCGGAGGCCTGGTCGGTGGCGAAGAAGGGCAGTGTCACCGTGCCGTCGCCGACGCGTGCGCCGCGGCCCCACCGTTCGTCCTTGCATGCTGTAACCAGGGCGTGGAGCGTGAAGTCGTTCCCGCCATCGCCGCGGGCCGGCGGCGCGGCGCGGCCGATCGCGCTGGTTCATACTTTGCCGATTTCGCTGCGCTGCGAAGGAGACGCTGATGAACGCACCGACCGAACTCTCCCGCCTGATCGTCAGCCTGGAAGGCCAGGTGTCGGCGGCGGAGTGGCAGACCCGCGTCGATCTCGCCGCGGCGTACCGACTCGTCGCCCATTTCCACTGGGACGACCTCGTCTTCACTCACATCACGGCGAAGATACCCGGCACCGAGCACTACCTCATCAACCCGTACGGCCTGATGTTCGACGAGATCACGGCGTCGAGCCTGATCCGCATCGACCTGCACGGCGAGGTGCTGCAGGAGACGGCGTTCCCGATCAACCCGGCCGGCTTCACGATCCACAGCGCGGTCCACGCCGCGCGCCACGACGTGCAGTGCGTGATGCACACGCACACCCTGAACGGCGTGGCGGTGTCGGCGCAAAAGGGCGGCGTGCTGCCGATCTCGCAGCAGTCGATCTTCGTGCTGGCAAGCCTCGGCTACCACGACTACGAAGGCGTGGCGCTGCGCGACGACGAAAAGCCGCGCCTGGTGGCCAGCCTCGGCGAGCGCAGCTTCCTCGTGCTGCGCAATCACGGCCTGCTGACCGTGGGCGCGTCGGTCGCGAGCGCGTTCCAGGCGATGTACCTGTTCGAGGCGACGTGCGCAATCCAGATTCGCGCCCAGGCCGGCGGCGCGTTCGGTCACGGCGACCTCATCGAGGTGCCGGGCAGCATCATCGCCACGGCCGGCGACCAGGCCCGGGCGGTCACGCGCGGCGGCGGTGCCTCGCTCATCTGGCCCGGGCTGCTGCGCCGGCTCGACCGCAGCGACTCGAGCTGGCGCCATTGAAGAAGAAGGCGAAGAAGTCGGCGCTGCCGGCCGAAGAGACCCTCCTCGTCCTGCAGGGCGGCGGCGCCCTCGGCGCCTATCAGGCCGGCGTGTACGAAGCGCTGGCCGCCTGCGGGCACGCGCCCCAATGGGTGGCCGGCATCTCCATCGGCGCCATCAACGCCGCCCTGATCGCCGGCAACCCGCCCGAAAGGCGGGTCGAGCGCCTGCGTGAATTCTGGGAGGGCGTGACCTCGTTTCCCTTCACCGGCTCGCTGCCGCCCGTGCACTCGAACGGCGGCCCGGGCGGCCGGCGCGACGTGGTCAACGAGACCAACGCCACCATCGCCATGCTGTTCGGCGTGGCCGGCTTCTTCTCGCCGCGGGTCCCGGCCGCGCCGTTCCAGCCGCCCGGCACGCTCGCCGCGATCAGCTACTACGACACCGAGCCGCTGCGCCGCTCGCTCGAACGGCTGGTCGACTTCGACCTGCTCAATTCCGGCGAGGTGCGGTTCTCGGTCGGCGCCGTCAATGTGCGCAGCGGCAACTTCCGCTACTTCGACAGCGCCGAGCAGCGCATCGACGCCGGCCACGTGATGGCCAGCGGCGCCTTGCCGCCGGGCTTTCCGCCGGTGGAGATCGACGGCGAATTCTTCTGGGACGGCGGCCTCGTCTCGAACACGCCGCTGCAGTACGTGCTCGACCAGCCCGGCGCGCGCCGGCGCCTCGTGTTCCAGGTCGACCTGTTCGCGGCGCGCGGCGAGATGCCGGCGACGCTCGCCGACGTGAGCGAGCGCGAGAAGGACATCCGCTACTCGAGCCGCACGCGGCTGAACACGAGCAACGAGCTGAAGCGCCAGGCCACGCTGCAGGCGGCGCAGCGCCTGCTTGCCAAGCTGCCGGCGCACCTGCGCAACGACGCCGACGCCAAGGCACTGGCCGCCCTGCCCGTGGAAGCGGCGGTGGCCGTGGTCCACCTCATCTACCGCAGCAAGCACTACGAGAGCCAGTCGAAGGACGTCGAGTTCTCGCGCGCCTCGATGCGCGAGCACTGGGCCGCGGGCATGGCCGACACCGCGCAGACCCTGGACGACCCGCGCTGGCTGGCGCGCACGCCGCGCGACAGCGGCGTCGAGGTCTTCGACCTGCTGAGCCCGACGGTGCCCGGCGGCACGAGCGGCTCGCGTGTGACCCCATCCCAACTTCCCGGAAGCAACGCCCCATGAGCCAGCAGATGCAGGACCGAATCGCCTTCGTCACGGGTGCCGCGAGCGGCATCGGCAAGGAGATCGCGACCGTCTACGCCCGCGAGGGGGCGAAGGTCGCCATCGCCGACATGAACCTCGATGCGGCCGAGACCGCCGCCGCCGCCATCCGCGCCAGCGGCGGCAGCGCGATGGCGGTGGCCGCCGACGTGACCGACGAGGCGCAGGTGAACGCCGCGGTGGCGGCGGTGGTCGCGGCCTGGGGCGGCATCGACGTGCTGGTGAGCAACGCCGGCATCCAGATCGTGCACCCGGTCGAGGAATTCCCTTTCGCCGAGTGGAAGAAGATGCTCGCCATCCACCTCGACGGCGCCTTCCTCACCACCAAGGCCTGCCTGCCGCACATGTACGCCTCCGGCCGCGGCGGCTCGGTGATCTTCATGGGCTCGGTGCACTCGAAGGAGGCGTCGATGCTGAAGGCGCCCTACGTCGCCGCCAAGCACGGCCTCATCGGTCTGGCCAAGGTGATCGCCAAGGAAGGCGCGAGGCACAAGGTGCGCGCCAACGTGATCTGTCCGGGCTTCGTGCGCACGCCGCTGGTCGACAAGCAGATTCCCGAGCAGGCCAGGACGCTCGGCATCAGCGAAGACGACGTGATCACGAAGGTGATGCTGAAGGAGACGGTCGACGGCGAGTTCACCACCGTCGCCGACGTGGCCGAGGTCGCGCTGTTCTTCGCCGCGTTCCCGAGCAACGCCCTCACCGGCCAGTCGCTGGTCGTGAGCCACGGCTGGTTCATGCAGTAGCCGGCCGATGAGCACAGCCATGACGCCGGCCGCCGTGCTGCTGATCGTGCTCGCCGCGCTCCTGGTCGCCGCCCTGCCCGCCTGGCGCCACAGCCGCGGCTGGGGCTACGTGCCGAGCGGCAGCCTGGCGCTGGTGCTGGCCATCGCCGGTGCGCTGCTGTTCATGGGCAGGGACTGAGATGGACAGCCTCGACCTTCAGGTGCTGCGGCAGGCGCGCGACTGGCGCCGCGATGGCCGTGCGGTCTGGCTCGTCACCGTCATCGAGACCTGGGGCTCGGCGCCGCGCCCGCCCGGCGCCCTGCTGGCCATGCGCGACGACGGGCTGGTCGTCGGTTCGGTTTCCGGTGGCTGCGTCGAAGACGACCTGATCGACCGGGTGCGAAAAGGCGAGCGCGTCGGCACGCCGTCGCTCATCCACTACGGCGTGAGCAAGGAAGAGGCGGCGCGCTTCGGCCTGCCGTGCGGCGGCAACCTGCGCCTGGTGCAGGAGCCCCTCGTCGATGCGGGCTGGATCGACGAGGTCCTCGACCGCACCGCCCGGCACGAGCTCGTCGCCCGGGTCGTCGCTCTCGAAGGCGGTCCGGTTCGGGTCGAGCCGGCCCGTCGCGGCGAGGCGTTCCGGTTCGACGGCCAGGTCCTGCGCGCGCTTTACGGCCCACGCTGGCGGCTGCTCGTGATCGGCGCCGGCCAGCTCTCGCGCTCGCTCGCCCAGATGGCGCTCGGGCTCGACTTCGAGGTCATCGTCTGCGACCCGCGCGAGGAATACCACCTGACCTGGGACCTGCCCGGCACCACCTTCAGCAAGGCGATGCCCGACGACCTGGCCAACGAGCTCCAGCTCGACCCGCACACCGCCGTGGTCGCGGTGACGCACGACCCCAAGCTCGACGACCTGGTGCTGCTCGAGGCGCTCAAGTCGCCGGCGTTCTACATCGGCGCGCTCGGCTCGCGCCGCAACACGGCAAGCCGCAAGGAGCGCCTGGCGCTGTTCGACCTGAGCGCCGCCGAGATCGAGCGCCTGCACGGGCCGATCGGCCTCGACATCGGCAGCCGCACGCCGGCCGAGATCGCCGTCTCCATCCTGGCCGAGATCGTGGCGGTGAAGAACGGCGTGACGCTGACGCAGAAGAAGCCGGTTCCGGCCGCCTCCTGAGGCCCGGGCGTGCCGCGGTCGTGATTCCCTGGCTCCGACACGCGCGCGACCCGCTGCCCGACGCCGGCGCTGCCTTGCCCGCCGGCAGCGAGGCGCCCGGCCTGGTCGCCGCCGGTGGCGAGCTCAGCATGCGCCGGCTCGACGAGGCCTATGCCAAGGGCATCTTCCCCTGGTACAGCGTGGGCCAGCCGGTGCTGTGGTGGTCGCCCGACCCGCGCATGGTGCTGGAGCCGGTCAACTTCCGGCTGCACCGCTCGCTCGCCAAGACGATCCGCCGCTTCCTCGCGACGCCCGGCTGCGAAGTGCGCATCGACACCGCCTTTCAGCGCGTGATCGAGGCCTGCGCAACGACCCCGAGGGGCGGCGTGCGCGGCAGCTGGATCGTGCCGGCGATGATCGACGCCTACTGCGCCTGGCACGCCGCCGGGCGCGCCCACAGCGTCGAGACCTGGGTCGACGGCGAGCTCGTCGGCGGCCTGTACGGCGTCGGCATGGGCCGGATGGTCTTCGGCGAATCGATGTTCGCCCACCGGACCGACGCGTCCAAGATCGCCCTCGCCGCGCTGGTCGCCTTCTGCCGTGGCCACGGTGTCGAGACCATCGACTGCCAGCAGCGCACCGACCACCTCGCCTCCTTCGGCGGTGCCGAGATCGCCCGCGCCGACTTCCAGCGGCGCCTGGCCGCCGCCGTCGCGATGCCCCGCATCGCCGATTGGTCCTATGATTTGCGCCTCTGGGAACTGATCGGCATCCGCGGGTTCGAATCGCCCGGCCCGGCCGAACACCGTGCGATAGGCCCTGACCCGTGACCCATCCCAAGGAACTCCCGCTCGCCTCGCTGCAGTTCTACGCGACGGCGCCGTACCCCTGCAGCTACCTGTCGGGGCGCATGGCGCGTTCGCAGGTCGCCACGCCGAGCCACCTGATCCATGCCGACGCGTACTCCGGCCTGGTCGCCAACGGCTTTCGGCGAAGCGGCATGTTCACCTACCGGCCGTACTGCGACGGCTGCCGCGCCTGCCTGCCGTTGCGGGTGCCGGTGTCGAGCTTCGAGCCCACGCGCAGCCAGCGTCGCGCCGCCCGTGCCCACGGCCACCTCGAAGCGCGCGTGCTGAGGCTGTGCTTCATGGCCGAGCACTACCAGCTTTATCTGCGCTATCAGGCCGGCCGCCACCTCGGCGGCGGCATGGACCACGACTCGATCGACCAGTACACGCAGTTCCTGCTGCAGAGCCGCGTCAACTCGCGCCTGGTCGAGTTCCGCGAGCCCTCGGCCGACGGACGCGGCGTGCTGCGCATGGTTTCCATCCTCGACGTCCTCAACGACGGGCTGTCCGCCGTCTACACCTTCTTCGAGCCCGAGCCGAAGACGAGTTATGGCACCTACAACGTGCTCTGGCAGATCGAGCAGACGCGTGCGCTTGGCCTGCCCTACGTCTACCTGGGCTACTGGATCGAGGGCAGCGCCAAGATGGCGTACAAGGCACATTTCGGCCCCAACGAGCTGCTCGTCGGCGGCGAATGGCGGCCTGGCGAGACCGGCCCGCAAGGTCTGCACACAGCGGGGTGAAGCGATGAACTTCAACGTCACCCGCGAGCAGTGGACGGACCGCTTCGTGATCCGCCTGAGCGCGCTCGAGACCGGTGCCGTCCCGGACGACTTCACCGCCCTCGCAGCGCGGCTGTGGCCGGAGCGGGGCCACATCGACCCGGAATCGGCCGCCGAGTCGGCCGCGGCCGAGCGCCGCCGGGACGCCGAGATGCGCTTCGAGCGCACCGAGCGCATTCCGGTCGAGCGCCTGATGGCCGACGGCGAGTACGTGCGCGATACCGACGAGTGGGTGGCCCGCTGCGTCGCCCGGGTGCTCGCGCTCGACCCGATCATCAAGGCCGACGAAGCACGTCGCGCCGTTGCCGACCTGGCCGCGCTGGAGCGCTGGCGGACGATGAAGCCGGAGGCCGCAGCCGAGCAGCTCTACACGCCGGTCAGGCTGCGGCCGGTCTGAGCACCCCGACACGCTCGAGGCGATCGAGCTCATGCGGCAGATGCCGCCGGCGGCTGACGCCGGTCCGAGGTCGCCCTAAACTGAAAAGCCCGGCCCCAGGACACGACCTTGGCGAATTCCGTCGACGCGCCCGATAACGCGCATCCGCACCCTCAGCTCGAGCGAGCGCGGTGGACCTCGTTGAACGGGCCCTGGCGCTTCCGCTACGACGACGAGCGCCGCCTCGCCCACCCGTCGGAAGTCACCGACTGGCCGCTCGAGATCAAGGTGCCGTTCCCGCCCGAGTCGAAGGCCAGCGGCATCGCCGACAACGGCTTTCACGCCGCCTGCTGGTACGAGCGCGACTTCGACATCTCGGCCGACGGTGGCCGCGTCATCCTGCGCTTTGGCGCCGTCGACTACGCGGCCAAGGTCTGGATCAACCGCCGACTGGCGATCACGCACGAGGGCGGCCACACGCCGTTCTGGAGCGACATCACGAGCCTGCTCGACGGCTCGGGCAGGCAGACCGTGACGGTGCACGTGATCGACGACCCGCACGACCTCACCAAGCCGCGCGGCAAGCAG
>CAXSEJ010000019.1:0-20313 GCA_964236395.1 uncultured Rhizobacter sp. | reverse complement strand
TCGGCCACGAAACCTTCCACGCCCGCGTGCAGCAGTTCTGCAGCCGCGCTTACGGGCCGCTGTTCACCGCCGGCATGTCCTTCTGGCAGCTCGGCGAATCGCATTACTGGGGCCACAACGCCATCCTGCGCACGCGCGCCTTCATGGACCACTGCGCGCTCGCGCCGCTGCCCGGCGAAGGCGCGCTGTCCGGCGAAATCATGTCGCACGACTTCGTCGAGGCGGCGCTGATGCGCAGGGCCGGCTGGAAGGTGTGGGTCGCCGACGAAATCGAGGGAAGCTACGAGCAGGTGCCGCCCAACCTGCTCGCCGAGCTGCAGCGCGACCGCCGCTGGTGCCAGGGCAACCTGCAGAACTCACGCCTGATGTTCGAGCCGGGCCTGCACGCCGTGCACCGCACCGCCTTCGTCACCGGCGTGCTGGCTTACGCCTCGTCGCCGCTTTGGCTCGGCTTCCTGCTGCTTTCGACGCTGCTGTTCGCCCAGCACGTCGGCAGCGACCCGACCTATTTCTTCGAGCCCTATCAGCTGTTTCCGATCTGGCCGACGGCGAACCTGAAGCTCATGCTGACGCTCTTCGGCTTGACCGGCGTGCTGCTGCTGGCGCCCAAGGCGATGTCGCTTCTGGCCATCGTGCTGCGCGGCCAGGCCGGCCGATTCGGCGGCTTGCGTCGGCTCATGCAAAGCGCCTTCGTCGAGTTCGTCCACTCGCTGCTGCTGGCGCCCGTGCGCATGGTGTTTCACACCCAGTTCGTCATCGCTGCGGTGACCGGCTGGCGGCTCGACTGGAAGTCGCCGCCGCGCCAGGACACGGCCACCAGCTGGCGCGAAGCCTGGCGGCGCCATGGCGTGCACACCGTGCTGGCGCTGATCTGGATCGCGGCCATCGTGTTCGAGAGCAGCGCGTTTCCCTGGTGGCTCTCGCCCATCCTGGCCGGCCTGTTGCTGGCGGTGCCGCTGTCGGTCTGGGGCAGCCGCGGCGCCGTGGGCCGCGCCCTGCGTCGGCGCGGCGTCCTCGTCACGCCCGAGGAGATCCGCCAGCCGCAGGTCCTGCTGGCGGCGGCGCGCGCGGCCGATGCCGTGTCGAAGAGACTCGCCACCTTCGGCGGGGCGGTCGTCGACGCGGACCAGCACGGTCGTGTGCTCCGGGCGATCCCATCCGGGGCCGTCGCGCACGGTGCGAAGGCGTCGTCGCTCGACGCGCTGCTCGAGCGCGCCGCGGCCGACGGCCCGGAGCCGCTCGACGCCGCGTCGCGGCTGCGTCTCCTCACCAACCGCGGCGCGCTGGAGCGGCTGCACCGCCGGGTTGCTTCGCATCGGGCGCACCCGGCCTGGTGGCGAAGCGAAGACGACGGCCCCGCGGCCGGCGACGCCGCAGCCGTCGTCGGCACGTCGACGCCGCGGCGTTCGGCGCCGCTCGCGGTCGCGCCACCGGCTCTTTGACGGCGCCGTCGCCGTTGTCCAGACATCCTTCGCCGGTCGCCGGGCCGGCCGCTGCCCTGAGCGTGGGAGCCGGCTACATGCCGGCCGTGAAGCCGCCGTCGACGTAGAGGATCTGCCCGGTCACGTAGGCCGAGGCGGGCGAGGCGAGGAACACGGCCGTGCCGGCCAGCTCCGACGGCTCGGCCCAGCGGCCCGCCGGCGTGCGCTTCTCGACCCAGGCAGTGAACTCCGGGTTGCCGGTCAGCGCCGCGTTGAGCTCGGTACGAAAGAAGCCCGGCGCGATGGCATTGACCTGGATGCCGAACGGCGCGAGCTCCACGGCCAGGCCGCGCGTCAACATCGCGATGCCGCCCTTGCTGGTCTGGTAGGGCACGGTCGTCGGCCGCGCCAGCCGCGACATGAGCGAGCCGATGTTGATGATGCGGCCGGCGCGCTTGGCCTTCATCGCCGGGATGACGGCGCGCGCCATGAAGAAGGGCGCGTCGAGGTTGGTGGCCATCAGCCGGCGCCAGTCGGCGTCGCTGAAGTCCTCGATCGGCGCCCGGTGCTGCACGCCGGCGTTGTTGACGAGGATGTCGACGGTGCCGATGCGCGCAGCCACGTCGGCCATGCCGGCCGCGACGGCCGCGGAGTCGGCGACGTCGAATGCCGCGGTTTCGATGCCGGCCAGGCCCTCGCCCCGCAGCGTGGCGGCGGCCGCAGCCAGCTTCGCCTCGTTGCGCCCGTTCAGCACCACCCGCGCCCCTGCCCCGGCCAGCCCGCGCGCCATTGCAAGGCCGAGGCCGGAGCCGCCGCCCGTGACCAGCGCAAGACGCCCTGAGAGATCGAACGGAGCACTCACGCCGGCACGGGCGAAAGCAGGGGCCGGCCGGCGAAATGCGCCATGAGGTTGGCGAAAGCCAGGTCGGCCATCGCCTGGCGCGTCTGCCACGTCGCGCTGCCGATGTGCGGCACGAGCACGACGTTGTCGAGCCCAAAGAGCGCCTCGGGCACGTGCGGCTCGTTCTCGAACACGTCGAGCGCGGCGCCGGCGATGGTGCCGGCCTGCAGCGCTTCGACGAGCGCCGCCTCGTCGACGACCGATCCGCGCGCGACGTTGACGAGGTAGCCCTTCTTGCCCAGCGCGGCGAGC
The DNA here is from genome assembly GCA_964236395.1 of uncultured Rhizobacter sp. GTDB lineage: Bacteria > Pseudomonadota > Gammaproteobacteria > Burkholderiales > Burkholderiaceae_C > Schlegelella_A. The sequence continues at coordinate 17,739 of CAXSEJ010000019.1, read as the reverse complement.
ACGCTGGCATCGATGAGCTTGCGCGTGGCGGCGCCGCCCGGCGTGATGACGACCAGGAACTCGACCTCGGCGGCGAGCGCCGCGGCGCTGTCGAAATAGCGGTAGGGGCTGTCGGGCTTCGCGTGGCGGGAGGTGTAGGCCACGCTCATGCCGAAGGCCTCGGCCCGCTTCGCGATCGCCTGGCCGATGCGGCCGAGGCCGACGATGCCCATGCGCGTGCCGCTTACCTTGCGCGCCAGCGGCATCGGCCCCTTGACCCATTGGCCGCTGCGCACGTAACGGTCGGCCTCGATCAAGCGGCGCGACACGGCGAGCACCAGCGCCATCGCCAGGTCGGCGACCTCGTCGTTGAGCACGTTCGGCGTGTGCGTCACGGGCACGCCGCGCTCGCCAGCCGCGGCGATGTCGACGCCGTCGTAGCCGACGCCGAAGACCGAGATCATCTCGAGCTTCGGCAGCTGGGCGATCAGCTCGCGCGGCACCTTCGATTCGCCGCTCGCCGCGATGGCGCGCACGCGCGGCGCGATCTTCGCGAACGCCTCCGGGTCGGACTGGTGCGTGCGGTCGTGCACCTCGAAGACACCATGCAGCGCTTCCATCATCGGCGGCCAGAGCTTGGCGGCGGTGAGCACGACCGGGCGTTCCTCGTGGGCTGCAGTCATGGGCGTCGTATCCTCACATGCCGACGTAGTTGGGGCCGCCGCCGCCTTCGGGCGTGACCCAGACGATGTTCTGGGTCGGGTCCTTGATGTCGCAGGTCTTGCAGTGCACGCAGTTCTGGGCGTTGATCTGCAGCCGCTCGGTGCCGTTGTCCGTCACGTACTCGTACACCGCGGCCGGGCAGTAACGGCTCTCTGGTCCGGCGTACTGGCGCAGATTCACCTGCACCGGCACCGAGTTGTCCTTCAGCGTCAAGTGCGCCGGCTGGTTCTCGGCATGGTTGGTGTTGCTGACGAACACGCTCGTCAGCCGGTCGAAGCTGAACTTGCCGTCGGGCTTCGGGTAGGCGATCGGCTGGCACTGCGCCGCCGGCAGCAGGTAGAGGTGGTCGGCCTGCTTGCGGTGCAGCGTCCACGGCGGCACCTTGATCCCGAGGCGCGGCAGCAGCCATTGCTCGATGCCGGTCATGAGCGAGGCGAACCAGAAGCCCTTCTTGAACCACTGCTTGAAGTTCTTCGCCTGCGCCAGCTCGGCGTGCAGCCAGCTTTTCTCGAACGCTGCCGGGTAGGCACTCAGCTCGTCGTGCTGGCGGCCGGCGGCGATGGCATCGAACGCTGCCTCGGCGGCCATCATCCCGGTCTTGATCGCGGCATGGCTGCCCTTGATGCGACTGGCGTTCAGGTAGCCCGCCTCGCAGCCGACGAAGGCCCCGCCCGGGAACACCGTCTTCGGCAGGCTGAGCAGGCCACCGGCGGTGATCGAACGCGCGCCGTAGCCGAGCCGTTTGCCGCCCTCGAGGATCTTGCGGATTTCCGGGTGCGTCTTCCAGCGCTGGAACTCCTCGAACGGGCTGAGGTAGGGGTTCTTGTAGTCGAGGCCGACGACGAAGCCGAGCTCGACCTGGCCGTTCTCGAGGTGATAGAGGAACGAGCCGCCGTAGGTGTCGGTGGCGAGCGGCCAGCCGGCGGTGTGCATCGTCTGGCCGGGCACTGCGTTGGCCGGCGCGACTTCCCACAGCTCCTTCAGCCCGATGCCGTAGCTCTGCGGGTCGCGCCCGGCGTCGAGCTTGAAACGGGCGATGAGCTGGCGGCCGAGGCTGCCGCGGGAGCCTTCGGCGAAGACCGTGTACCTGGCGTGCAAGGCCATGCCCAGCTGGAAGTCGGCGGTCGGCTCGCCGTCCTTGCCGACGCCGAGGTTGCCCGTCGCCACGCCGATGACGGCGCCGTCGTCGCCGTACAGCACCTCGGCCGCGGGAAAGCCGGCAAAGATCTCGACGCCCAGCGCCTCGGCCTGCGTCGCCATCCAGCGCACGAGGTTGCCGAGACTGATCACGTAGTTGCCGTCGTTGCGGAAGCAGTCGGGCAGGAGAGCGTGCGGCGTGGCGGTGGCGCCGGCCTCCGTGAGGAACATGAAACGGTCCGACGTCACCGGCTGGTTGAGCGGGGCGCCTTTGTCTTTCCAGTCCGGGATCAGCTCGGTCAGCGCGCGCGGATCCATGATCGCGCCGGAAAGGATGTGGGCGCCCGGCTCCGAGCCCTTCTCGAGCACCACGACCGAGATCTCCGTGCCGCGTTCGGCCGCCAGCTGCTTGAGGCGGATCGCCGTCGCAAGGCCGGCCGGGCCGGCGCCGACGACCGCGACGTCGTACTCCATCGCTTCGCGTGGTCCGTAGCTGGCCAGCATCTCGTCGGAAGTCATCGCCGTCTCTTCGTCGTCTGTGGAGGTCTCACCTAAACTCGCGGTCGATTCTACGGAGCGCGAATCAGGCGCACGAACCCATGAGCTACGACATCGATCTTTCCGGCCGCGTGGCCCTGGTCACGGGCGCTTCGAGCGGCCTGGGCGAGCAGTTCGCCCGGGTGCTGGCGAGGGCTGGCGCCGGCGTCGCCCTGGCGGGCCGGCGCGTCGAGCGGCTGAAGAGCCTGCGGGCGGAAATCGAGGCCGAGGGAGGCGACGCGCACGTGGTGCCGCTCGACGTGACCGACCACGACAGCATCAAGGCGGCGGTGGCCCACACCGAGACGGAGATGGGCACGATCGACATCCTCGTCAACAACTCGGGCGTGGCCTCGTCGCAGCGGCTCACCGACGTCGAGCCCGACGACTTCGACTACATCTTCGACGTGAACACGCGCGGTGCGTTCTTCGTCGCGCAGGAGGTCGGCAAACGGATGATCGCGCGCTCGAAGGGTGCCGCTCCCGGCACGTTCACCGGTGGTCGCATCGTCAACATCGCCTCGATGGCCGGCCTGCGGCCGTTCAGGAAGATCGGCGTCTACGCGATGAGCAAGGCCGCGGTCGTTCACATGACCAAGGCAATGGCGCTCGAATGGGGCGCCTACGGCATCAACGTGAATGCCATATGCCCCGGCTACATCGACACCGAGATGAACCACCATCAGTGGCAGGACGAAAGCGGCAGGAAGTTCATCGCCGCCATGCCCAGGAAGCGCCTGGGCAAGCCCGCCGACCTCGACGCCGTCCTGATGATGCTGTGCGCGAACGAAAGTGGTTTCGTCAACGGCGCGGTCATCCAGGCCGACGACGGATTCGCCATTTGAGGCCGCTTTCCCTGCTCGAGGCCCGCGTGCTCGGCGTGCTCGTCGAGAAGGCGCACACGGTGCCCGACAGCTACCCGCTCTCGCTGAACTCGCTCACCCTCGGCTGCAATCAGAAGACCGCACGCGATCCCGTGCTCGTGGCGAGCGAGGGCGACGTGCAGGGCGCCGTCGATGCCTTGAAGTCGCTCTCGCTGGCTTTCGAGGCGAGCGGCTCACGCGTGACGCGCTACGAGCACAACCTGGGCCGGGCGCTGGCACTGCCGTCGCAGTCGGTCGCGCTGCTCTGCGTGCTGATGCTGCGCGGCGCGCAGACCGTCTCGGAGCTGCGTGCGAACAGCGAGCGGCTGCACCGGTTTGCCGACCTTTCGGCGGTGGAGGGGTTCCTCGACGAGCTCGCCGCGCGCTCGGCGGAGAAGGGCGGTCCGCTCGCCGTGAGGCTTCCTCGCGCGCCCGGCTCACGCGAGGCGAGGTGGGCTCATTTGCTTTGCGGACCGGTCGACTTGGCTTTGTTGGCGACGCCAGCTGATGCGACCGACTTTGTGGGCACCAGGGAACTCGCGGCGATGAAGTCTCGGATGAGCGGCGTCGAGGCCGAGCTGGCGGCCCTGCGTGCGTTGGTGGATAGGCTTTACTGCGAGCTGGACCTGCAGCGGGGCTGAAGCTTAATGACTGTCAAAGAACTGCCGTAACAGGCAAGTGCGCCCCTGTCGAAAAGTGATTGGGCAGCATCGATGCAATGACGGGGTGGTAGTCAAAGTCGGAGCGTCCGGTCACCGTGCCGCCGTCTGGCATGGCATCGAAGCCGAAAGTGCACAGACCCGTGTCACGTGCCAGGTTAAGCATCGAATGCAAGGCGAACCCCGTTCGCAGGTCGCGCGCAGCCTTGCTCACGTAGTCGGGTGCAAACCGGAGCGCCTCGATGCGGTTCCAAAGCAGCTCGCTCAGAGGCGTATCGACGGTGACGTCGTCGAGCAGGAGTCCGATGCGGTCGCAGTCGAGCGAATGGAAATGGATGCTCTCGAGGGTCATCCGACTGCCGGCCAAGCAAAGCCTGACGGTGCCGCCGGCACCATGGAAGGAGTCGACGGCCTGCATGACCGCAGAGGCTTCGATGCCTTCGACCGGCACGACAAGAAACGCTATTTCGGTCGTGCCGTTGGCCGCACGCGACAAGGCCACGGCAAGCGCATCGGCATCCCCCGGTGATGGCACCAGCTCGACGGCTTGCTGCTGCGGGTCAGCCCGCGATGACCATCTGCGATGTGACGAGGGGATCATCGCTCGCCCCGATCACGGCTGGCGATTTGGACGCTAAGGCCTGCCGAAGGCCGCGAAAACGCGGTCGTAGTCGACGCGGATATCCGGATGATGGGTCCGCGCCATGAAGTCGAAGTAGGCGTGCTCCGTTTTCCCCAAGCGTGCCTCCACCTCAAGGATGGGAATCGAGAGAATCCAGAGCGGCACGCTGGCGTAAGGCACGCGCAGTGGACCGTTGACGATGTCGTAGCTGAGTGAGCGGAAGACCTCGACCATGGAGCGCCGTCCGACGGCCAGGCCATAGTCGACGGCGGATGCATGGCAAATTTCGAAGGCCGCCTTGACCAGCGCCACCATGACCATCCTGCCCGTGATTCCATTCTCGATGCCCAAGCGCGTTGTTTCGAGCAGTCGTCTGCCACGATAAATCGCCGGGAGTTCCGTTTCCTTTTCCAGCTTCAGCGGCCCGTTGAAGTTGGGCCGCAGTCGCATCGTGCCGATGACCTTCTTGTCGAGCTTGCGCTCGGCGATTAGCAAGAGCACTTCGGAGTCGTAGTCCTCAGCCTCGGCCACACGCAAGGCATCACCCAGTGCGGGGATATGCCGTCCATATGCCGACGACCGGATATCGACTGCGTTTGCAAGATCTTGAGCGCTGTCTGCGAGCCGCACCGTGAACGGCAACGGCTCGGTGCGGTCGGCCGAGGTTGCATACGGTCTTCGCGGAACGATCTGGGCTATGCCAAGCTTCACTTTTGTCCGTGGGCGTCGATAGAGATGGGCGCCCGATCCTCCATTGGGCGCGAGGATGCATGGGACACAAGCGTATTCACTTCAGCTGGCGACGAATGGGCGCCCGCGCGTTTCGCGATCGTGAACTCGAGCACGAATTCCGACACGTCTTCCGTTCCGCAGGCGTACGCTTCTTCGAAGTCGGCACCGCGGTGAGCGGATTGGCGTACCTAGCCTTCTTCCTGATATATCTGCTCGCGGGCAATGAGGATCCCATGGCTCAGCCGCAGCCTCTGCGTCTGGCAATGGCCACAAGCTTTCTGTCTGCCGCTGCCGTGGCACGCTACGCAAAAGCGTTCTTGGCCCGCCACTATGAGTCGATCTGCTGCTCCGTGATTGTCGTCGGCATTGTCTGCACCTTGGTCATCGGCAGCATGGTCCAGTCCACCGAGTCGCCGTATTCACGCTACTGGGCCATTTACTCGACGGCCGTCTTTGTCACCTGCATGGTGTTCGGCTTCACCCGGCTCTTGGACCGATCCACGCTGTTGCTGGCCTTGCTCAACGGAGGACTTGCCCTCTGGTTCGCCAGTAAGCATGGGGCCGATGCCAAGGTGATCCAGCGGCTTGTGGTCCATTTAGGCAGCATCAACTTCATGTGCTTTGCGCTCTACCGCGTGATCAGCATCCGCGAGCGCAAGCTCTTCCTGCGCGGCAAGCGTCAGCGCAGCATCCTCGATCTGAAGCGCGCCCGCGACACGGCCGAGGAAGCCAGCCGCGCCAAGTCGGCCTTCCTTGCCAACATGAGCCATGAGATTCGCACTCCCATGAACGGCATCATCGGCTCCCTGGCCTTGCTCGAGCGCACGGACTCGGAAGATCGTCGTCGAACGCTGATCGACGTCGCGCGCCAGGCGGCCGACGGCATGCTGCAGACGCTCAACGAGATCCTCGACTACGCCAAGCTCGACGCCAAGGGCGGCTCGCTTCACCTCGCTCCCATGGACGTGCGCCGGGTCTGCCAGCTCGCGGTGCAGACCTTCCAGGCCAACGCCACGGCCAAGGGCATCATCCTGCGCTTCGATCCCTCGGGCTGCGCGTCGGACATCGATCTGGTGCAGGGCGACGAGGAGAAGCTGCGCCGCATCGTGATGAACCTGGTCAGCAACGCGATCAAGTTCACGGCCGTGGGCGGCGTCACGCTGCGGCTGCGCGGCACGCGCACGGCAGACGGCGTGAAGCTCGCGGTCCGCATCGCCGACACCGGCATCGGCATCGCCGCCGACAAGATCCCGCTGCTGTTCGACCCCTTCTTCCAGGTCGAATCGGGCATGTCGCGCAGCTACGGCGGCACCGGGCTCGGCCTGGCCATTTCGCGCCAGCTCGCCGTCGCCATGGGCGGCGTGGTGCGGGTAAAGAGCGCGGTCGGGCGCGGCAGCGTGTTCACCATCGGCCTGACCATGGTCGAGTGCCCTCGCCTGGCCGATGCGCCGGCACCGGTGCCCGTCGGCGAGCCGGCCGACTTCGCCGTCGCGCCCGGCAAGACCGTCCTCCTCGTCGAGGACAACGCCGTGAACGCCTTCATCTCCGCCGCCTCGCTCGAGAGCATGGGCGTGGCCTCGGTCCACGCGGTCGACGGCACGGAGGCCGTCGCGCTCTACCGCGAGCACCGCTTCGACGCCGTGCTGATGGACTGCGAGATGCCGGTGATGGACGGCTTCGCGGCCACCCGGCTCATCCGCGAGCACGAGGCGAAGTCCGGCATGCCGCGCACGCCGATCATCGCCCTGACCGCCAATGCGCTCACCGGCGACCGCGAACACTGCCTGGCACAGGGGATGGACGACTACCTCAGCAAGCCGATCGAGCTCTGCCAGCTCGGCGCGCTGGCGGTGCGCTGGCTCGGCCACCAGTCGACGGCGGCGAACAGCGCTCCGGGCGACCTGGAGCTTCAGATCAGCGCGTAGGTCGTGGTCGCGTGCGCGGCGAGCTTTCCGTCGGGCGTGGCGAACCCGACCTCGCCGTACGAAAGCGTCTTGCCGAAGCGCAGCACCTGCGCGGTGACGACGACGCTCGTCGTCTCTTTCGGCACCGGGCGCAGGAAGGTGGCCTGCAGTTGCACCGTCGTCATCGGCCGGAACTCGCCGAGCTGCGCGATCATCGCGAGCAGCATGGCGGTATCGGCGGCAGAGAGGATCGCCTGGCCGCACAGCACGCCGCCGCCATGGCAGAGCTCGGCCGTGACGGGCAGGGCGAGCACCACCCGCCCCGGCTGTACCTCCTCGATGCGCAAGTCCAGCCGCTTGACGTAATCGGCACCGAGCGCGGCGAGCGCGGCGTGCAGTCGGGCGGCATCCATGGCGGCGGATTCTAGGAGGCCCAGCGCGGATAATCCGCGGTTTTGCGCCTGCCTCAGGAGAGGACAACGACCCCATGAACAAGGTATTTCCGAGCGCCGCCGCGGCCCTGGCCGGCGTTGTCCACGACGGCCAGCTCATGGCAGTCGGTGGTTTCGGCCTGTGCGGCATCCCGGAGGCGCTGATCGAGGCGCTGCGCGACTCGCGCGTCAAGGACCTCACCGTCATCTCCAACAACGCGGGCGTCGACGGCTTCGGCCTCGGCCTGCTCCTCGAGACGCGGCAGATCAAGCGGATGATCTCGAGCTACGTCGGCGAGAACAAGGAGTTCGAGCGCCAGTACCTCGCCGGCGAGCTCGAGCTCGAATTCACGCCGCAGGGCACGCTCGCCGAGAAGCTGCGTGCCGGTGGCGCCGGCATTCCGGCGTTCTACACGCGCACCGGCGTCGGCACGCTCGTCGCGGAGGGCAAGGAAACGCGCGAGTTCGACGGCCACGTCCACGTGATGGAGCGGGCGCTGGTGCCCGAGGTCTCGCTCGTCAAGGCCCAGCGCGCCGACAAGTCGGGCAACCTGGTGTTCAGGCGCACCGCCCGAAATTTCAACCCGGCAGTGGCCATGGCCGGGCGGATCACGATCGTCGAGGTCGAGGAGATCGTCGAGACGGGCTCGATCGATCCCGACGCCGTGCACCTGCCCGGCATCTACGTGCACCGGATCGTGCTCAACGCGACGCCGGAAAAGCGGATCGAGAAACGCACCGTGCGTGCCGCCGTACCGGCCGACGCGGCGGCCAGGGAAGCGATCGAGGTGATCGCCAAGGCTGCCGACATGACGGCCGACAAGAGCGCCGACAAGGCAGGAGTCTGAAGAATGGCCTGGACCCACGACGAAATGGCCGCCCGCGCGGCGACCGAGCTGAAGGACGGCTTCTACGTGAACCTCGGCATCGGCCTGCCGACGCTGGTGGCCAATCACGTGCCGGCCGGCATCGAGGTCTGGCTGCAGAGCGAGAACGGCATGCTGGGCATCGGCCCGTTTCCGACCGAAGACGAGGTCGATGCCGATCTCATCAACGCCGGCAAGCAGACGGTGACGACCATCGCCGGCTCCTCGATCTTCGGCTCGCACGACTCCTTCGCCATGATCCGCGGCGGCAAGATCAACCTTTCCATCCTCGGCGCGATGCAGGTGAGCGAGCGAGGCGACCTCGCCAACTGGATGATTCCCGGCAAGATGGTCAAGGGCATGGGCGGCGCGATGGACCTCGTCGCCGGCGTCGAACGCGTGCTGGTGCTCATGGAACACGTGGCGCGCCGCAAGGACGGCGGCACCGACCTGAAGATCCTGCCCTCGTGCAGCCTGCCGCTCACCGGTGTCGGCGTCGTCAACCGGATCATCACCGACCTGGCGGTGCTCGACGTCACGCCGCACGGGCTCGCGGTGCTCGACATCGCCGGCGGGGTCTCGCACGACGAGCTGCAGGCCAAGACGGGCGCCACGCTGATTTTCTAGCGCGAAGCCGGTCACGCCGGCGGCCCGATCAGCCGGCCTGCTGGCGCTGGATCTCCTTGCGCTTCATCTCGAGGTACTCCGACTGCTCCATCTCGTGCAGCTGCCTGGCGTAGCGCTCGGTACTGGCGTACCACTCCCGAATCCGCCGCTCGACCTGCTCGCTGGCCGGCAAGGCATGCGCCGACAGATAGGCGTCGATCGCGAGGTAGTAGCGCATGGTGTTGCGCTCCAGAAGGCCGAGCACTCCGCCCTGATACACGACCTTGCCCTCCGGTTTGTGGTCGAGGACAGTGAATCCGACCTTGTCGCGCCCCACGGTCGACAGATAGGCCTGCATGGCGAGGCGGGCGGCCATGCCGTAGCCGTAGGCGTACGACATGTGCAGGAGCGAACGGCGGGCGTCCACGCCGACCGCCTCGACGACGATGCGGTAGTTGTGCGTGCTGAGCGGGCCTTCCTCGGCCGTCAGCTGCAGCTGCAGGTACTCGGGGTTGGTCGAGGTCACCTTGTAGGCGAAGTCGAGCCGATAGGCGTCTTCTAGCGACTGGTCGAACTTGCGGCCGACGTTGACGCTCAGCATCGTGCCGCCGCCCTCGACCTTGCACCGCTTCACGTTGAGGTGAAGGATGAGGATGTCGCACCAGTTGGACGGCGATTGCAGCGAGCGCTGCAACGAAGCGAACGGGTGCTCGACGACGGCGTAGACGTCGCCCTTTAGGTCGCCCGAGGTCTGCACCGACTCGAGCGCGAGAGGGCGACCGAACTGGTTGTTCGCGAGCTTTTCGCGAAGGGCCGCATGCCGACCGCGCAGCGCATTGGCGTCCTGGGCCGTCGCGGGCACCGAGAAAAGTGCCGAGGCCACGGCGACCAGCGCAGCACCGAACAGGCCCAGGCGAGAAGTCGTGCGGATCACAGCCAGTACTCCAGGAGTCGAGCCATGAATTCCTTGGCCCGGGTGGTGACCGGGCGCTTCTGCCACGCCTCCAGCGTGATGAGATCGGACTCGGCCAGGTCGCGCTCGAATGACGCGCGCATCTTCGCGCCGAACTCGGGGCCGAGAATGACGGCAGTCAACTCCTGGTTGTGTAGGAAGCTGCGCCAGTCCAGGTTGGTCGAGCCGACCGTCGACCACACGCCGTCGATCAGGGCGGTCTTGGCGTGGAGCAGGGCACCGCGCCGTTCGTAGAACTTCACGCCCGCGCGCAGCAGCGGCTCGTAGTGTGCGCGGCCGGCATGGAACACGAGCGACGAATCGGTGGTGCTGGGCACGATGATCTGCACGTCGACGCCACGCGCCACGGCCCGAACCAGCGACTCCATCAACTGCGGGTCGGGCACGAAATAGGCGTTGGTCAGCAGGATCTGCGAGTCGGCGCTGTTGAGCGCCGAGATCAGCGTCACGTAGATCTGGCTGAACGGCTCTTCCGGGTTGCTGCCGATCGCGCGCACGACCTCGCTGCCCACCGGCCCGAGCGCAGGGAAATAGTCTCGCGGTGGAAGCGGCGGACCCTTCTGGCTCTCCCAGGTCTCGATGAACAGCTTCTGCAGCGTGGCCACGACGGGGCCCTCGATGAGCAGGTCGGTGTCGCGCCAGGGCAGCGCCGGTGTCTTGCCCGCGCTGAACGATCCGCGAGCGAGGCCGCTGCCCAGGCCCCTGCCGGAGCCGCGCGCGTACACGCCGCTGATGTTGATGCCGCCCATGACCCCGAGTCGGCCATCGACCACGAGCAGCTTGCGATGATCGCGCTGGTTGACGTCCCAGCCGGCGCGGGCGGCGAGCGGGTTCAGCGGGTTGTATTCCAGCACCTGCACGCCCGCGTCGGTCAGGCGCTTCCAGAATGCGTTGGCGACGCTCAGCGTGCCGACGCTGTCCCGGATCAGGGCCACCTGCACGCCTTCCGACTGCTTCTTGATGAGCGCAGCGGCGAAGCGCTCGCCGACCTCGTCTTCCTCGAGGATGTAGGTTTCCATGTGGATGTGGTCGCGCGCACCGGCGATCGCGCGGAACATCTCGGCGTAGGTGCTCGGCCCGTCTTCGAGCAGCACGACGCGGTTGCCGAGGGTCAGCGGGGCGTCCGAAACAGCCTGCTCCAGGGCGAGGTGGCGCAGCAGGCTGTCGGCCTGGTCGCCGGCAGCGAGGGCCGCCACGAGGCTGCGGCTGCGCTCGGGCGAGAGGATGCGGCCATTGGCGGCCCGGAACTGGATGCCGTGGCGGTCCACCGGCGTCATGTCGGGCCGCACCGCAGGCAGCGAGCTGCAGCCGGCGAGACCGGCGAGAAGCAGGAGGAAGAGCCCGCGCAGCGCCTTCATGGGCTGGCGAGGGCCTGCGCTGCCTGGCCCACCAGCGCCGGGCCCTTGTAGATGAAGCCGGTGTAGATCTGGACGATGTCGGCCCCGGCCGCCCGCTTGGCGCGGGCGCTGGCCGCGCTGGTCACGCCGCCGACGCCGATGATGGGAAACGCCGGGCCGAGGGCGGCGCGCAAGGCGGCGATGACGCGGTTCGAGGGCTCGGCCAGCGGCGCGCCCGAGAGCCCGCCGGCCTCGCCGCCATGCACAAGGTGGCCGACGCCGTCGCGGGCCACGGTGGTGTTGGTGGCGATCACGCCGTCGATCCCGTGCCGGACGAGCATCCCGGCGATGGTCCGGATCTGCTCCAGGCCGAGATCGGGTGCGATCTTGACGAACAGCGGAACGTTGCGCCGGTGCGCCTCGGCGAGCTCGGTCCGACGGGCGATGAGCGCAGAGAGAAGCGCGTCGAGCGCCGCCTCGTCCTGCAGCTGGCGCAGGTCCGCCGTGTTGGGGCTCGAGATGTTGACGGTGACGTAGTCGGCGTGCGGGTAAACGCCCTGCAGGCAGGTGAGGTAGTCATCGGCGGCGCGCTCGATCGGCGTGGCCGCGTTCTTGCCGATGTTGAGCCCGAGAATGCCGCCGCGCGACCGGAACCGGGCCCGGCGCACGTTGGCCACGAACGCCGCCAGACCGTCGTTGTTGAAGCCGAGGCGGTTGACGAGCGCCTCGGCTTCCGCGAGCCGGAAGATGCGCGGCTTCGGGTTGCCGGGCTGGGCCAGCGGCGTCACCGTGCCGACCTCGACGCTGCCGAAGCCCATGGCGCCGAAGGCGTCGATGCAGCGGCCGTTCTTGTCGAGCCCGGCGGCGAGGCCGACGCGGTTCGCAAAGCGCAGTCCAGCGAGCGTGACCGGATCGTGCACCCGGGGCTGGGCCACGGCGCGGACGAGCGGCGTGTGCTGGATTGCCGCCAGGGCGTCGAGCGTCAGGTCGTGCGCCTGCTCCGGCTCGAGGCCGAAGAGAAATGTGCGTGCGAGCGGGTAGGGGAGCAGGGGCCAGGGGCGCATGGGCGGGCGATTCTGGCACCGCCGTTGCATACTGACGCGATGCCTGAGCACCGGATCGAAAAAGACACGTTTGGTGAGATTTCCGTCGCGGCCGACCGCCTCTGGGGCGCGCAGACGGAGCGCTCGCTGCACCACTTCGACATCTCCACCGAGAAGATGGCGAAGGAGTTGCTCCACGCCCTGGCCCTCGTCAAGCGCAGCAGTGCCGTGGTCAACGCCGCGCTCGGCACGCTCGACGGCGCCAAGTCGGAGGCGATCGTGGCCGCCGCCGACGAGGTGCTGGCGGGCCGGCACGACGGCGAGTTTCCCCTTGCCGTCTGGCAGACCGGCTCGGGCACGCAGAGCAACATGAACATGAACGAGGTGCTCGCGAACCGCGCCTCGCAGCTGCTCGGCGGCCCGCTCGGCGAGGCGCGCCTGGTGCACCCGAACGACGACGTGAACCGCAGCCAGTCGTCGAACGACGTGTTCCCGACGGCGATGAGCGTGGCCGCGGTCGAGGCCGTGTCGAGGCGACTGCTGCCCGCGCTGGCCGGCCTGCGCACGACGCTGCAGGCCAAGGCCGAGGCGTTCGCCCAAGTGGTGAAGATCGGCCGCACCCATCTGCAGGACGCCACGCCGCTGACGCTTGGGCAGGAGATCTCCGGCTGGGTCGCGCAGCTCGATCACGGCATGACCCACGTGCAGGCGGCGGTGCCGCACCTGGCCGAGCTCGCCCTCGGCGGCACGGCGGTCGGCACCGGACTCAACGCGCCCGCCGCGTTCGGCGAACGCGTCGCCGCCGAGCTCGCCGCCCGAACCGGGTTGCCGTTCGTCTCGGCGCCGAACAAGTTCGAGGCGCTGGCGGCGCACGACGCCATCGTCCACGCCCACGGCGCGCTGAAGACGATCGCCGCGTCGTTCATGAAGATCGCCAACGACGTGCGCTGGCTCGCCTCGGGGCCGCGCTCGGGGCTCGGCGAGATCCGCATCCCCGAGAACGAGCCCGGCAGCTCGATCATGCCCGGCAAGGTGAACCCGACGCAGTGCGAGGCGCTGACGATGCTCTGCTGCCAGGTGTTCGGCAACGACGTCGCGATCAACGTCGCCGGCGCCTCGGGCAACTTCGAGCTCAACGTCTTCAAGCCGGTGCTGATCCACAACTTCCTGCAGAGCGTTCGCCTGCTGGCCGACGGCGCGCGCAGCTTCGAGGAACACTGCGCGCGGGGCATCGAGCCGGATCGCGACCGCATCGAGGAGCTGGTGCAGCGCTCGCTGATGCTGGTCACGGCGCTCAACCCGCACATCGGCTACGACAAGGCCGCCAAGATCGCGAAGCAGGCGCATGCCAGCGGCAGCACGCTGCGCGACGCCGCGGTCGGCTCGGGCTGGGTCACGGCCGAGCAGTTCGACGCCTGGGTGGTGCCCGGGAACATGGTCGGCTCGCAGTGAGCCAGCTCGAGCTGAAGCGTTCGGTCGCACGGGCCGCCTTGGCCCACGTGCCTCGGGGCGCGGTGATCGGCATCGGCTCGGGCTCCACCGTCGACTGCTTCATCGACGCGCTGGCGACCTTGCCCGAGGGCATCGCCGGTGCGGTGTCGAGCAGCGTGGCGAGCACCGCGCGCCTGCTCGGGCACGGCATCCGTGTCGTCGAGGCCGGCGAGGTCGAGTCGCTGCCGGTCTACTTCGACGGCGCCGACGAGATCGATGCCGCCGGCTGCATGGTCAAGGGCGGCGGCGCGGCTCTCACGCGCGAAAAGATCGTGGCCGACCTGGCCGAGCGCTTCGTCTGCATCGCCGACGTCTCCAAGCAGGTCGCCGTGCTCGGCCGCTTCCCCGTGCCGGTGGAGGTGATCCCGATGGCCACCGCGCAGATCGTCCGGCGCTTCGCCGCGATGGGCGGCTCGGCGCTGCGGCGCGAAGGGGTGGTCACCGACAACGGCGGCGTCATCCTCGACGTGCGCGGTCTCGTCGTGGGCGACCCGGCCGCGTTCGAGCGCGAGGTCAACCAGTGGCCCGGTGTGGTGTGCGTGGGCGTCTTTGCCCGAAACCGGGCGGGCATGTGCCTGCTGGGTAGCACAGACGGAGTGCGGACGATCGTGTTCTGAGGTCGTGGCCGGCGTGCCGCCTTCAGGACGGCCGCACTGGAAAACCGCGTAACCTCGGGCCTCTTGCACGCCCGTGCAGCAACAGAAGGACGGCCCGTGGCCAAACCCAACTATTCGTTCGAAAAACGCCAGCGCGAACTGGCGAAGAAGAAGAAGAAGGAAGAAAAAGAGAAGGGAAAGGCCGACCGCAAGGTGAGTGGCCCGGGCGAGGCCGGTGCCGGCGATGCGGCTCAGCCGCCGATCGACCCTTCGGCGATGATGCCCACCGGCGGCTGAACGTTCCGCCGCACGGCGCGGCTGATGAAGCGCGCAGGGTCGACGGCGTCGATCAGATCGCGCTCCAGCGGCGACGGCCCGCCGGTGATCGCGGCGGCGATGGCAGCGCCGCCGATGGCCGAACTCGAAATGCCGCGCGAACCGAGCGCGGTGATCACATGCAGCCCCGGCGCACGTGGCACGAAGCGGGGCTGGTCCAGGCGCAGTGATCCACGCTTCAGCCAGGCAGCGGCATCCGGCACGGCACCGATCACCGGCAATCGGTCGTCGGCCGACCAGCGCACACCGACCCGGCCGCCGAGCGGCGCCCTGGGCACACGAGGCGCCCGTGCCAGAAGCTCGCCGAGGCGGGCAAGGTTGCGGCGATGGTCGCTGCTGCGCAGGGCGCCGTCGTCGTCGTCCCGGTCCGAGCTGGCACCGAACCACACCTGACCGCCGACGGCAGGCGCGACGTAGCCGGCGCCCGTGACCGGCAACCGCGGCAGCGCACCGTCAGGCCATTCCGAGGCCGACCACGAGGAAAGCTGGCCGCGCGTCGGCCGGATCGGCCACCAGTGCCCGCCGCCGAGCAGAGCAGGCGCCGCACCGGCGCAGGCGAGCACGACCACCGGGCCCCGAGCGACGGTCGCGCCATCGGCGTCGTCGAGCCGCCAGCGACCGTCTTCGCGGTGCAGCGCGGCGATGTTCTGCCCGGCCCGAAGCTCGGCTCGGTCAGCGGCACGCGCCAGATAGGCGCGGCACAAGCCGCGCGGATCGACCCAGCCGCCGTGCACGTAGAACCAGGCGGCGCAGGCGATCGACGAACCGGCGAGCCGGCTTGCTTCGACGGCATCGACGGCGCGCACGTATTCGGGCGGCAGAGCGAGCTGGTCGATGGTTCGCTGCAGCGCCTCGCGGCAGGAGCCCGGCTCGACGCGCAACAGGCCGCCGGTGCTGCCGGCCTGGCCGAGCGCGATGGCGGCGTCGACGGCCGCGCGGGCGGCCAGGGCGGCGGCACGGTGGAAACGCGCATGACGGCCGTCGCCGCGGTGCACGACGCCGTGAAACAGGCCGACGGCGTTGCCGGAGCCTTCGGTCGCGGGCTCGAGGTGCCGCTCGAAGACGATGCTGGAGCGGCCCAGCTCGGCCAGGGCGCAGGCGGTCGCGCAGCCGGCAAGGCCGGCGCCGACGATGAGCACCGGCTCGCCCGCATCGGCCGCCGTCGCCGCACGACGCGCCGGCGCCGGGGCCGTGAAGCGGGGCGCGAAGGTCGCGCCGAGGTTGTCGCCGTCGAGGTGCACCTCGAAGCCGGCGCGGCGCAGTGCTTCGCCCAGCGGCGAAGACGTCGACGCCGACGTGGCAACGGCCGTGGCACCGGGGGCCGCGAGGCGCGCCATCGCCTTGCCCTGTGCCGCCAGGTCGGTGGCGGCACCGCCGAGGAGGAAGGCGTCGACCGTCGCGTCGAGCTGCGGCAGCACGGCTGCGAGATCGCCGAAGGCAAGGAGCAGCTGGACCGCGCCGCCATCGAAGGCGAGTCGGTGCAGATTTCGCGTGGCCGGCGGCCAGCAGGCCGAGAGCGCGTCGGGCACCTGCGAGTGCAGCGGCTGAACGGCGATGTAGTGAAGGACGGCGCAGCGTTGCGGATCGCCGCGCCAGGCGCCACGCGTGGCCAGGAACGCCTCGCCCGTGCCGAACGCGGTGTCGAGCACGACGAACCGGGCCTGACCGCGCCAGCGCGAGCGCAGATCGTGGACGCTCACCGGCAGCGGGCGTCGGGCGGCGCCTCGTCGGCCTTCACTTCGTCGGCCCGCCCCTGCAGCCATCGCAGCAGCGGCTCGCGCACGGCGTCGAGGCCGCGGTAGACGAGCACCGCGTGCGACATGCTGGCGATCGCCGCGTGCAAGCGCGCTGCCGCGCCCGGCACGGCCACCGCGCGGTGCATCGGCAGGGTCTCGACGTGGATCGTGAACACCGCCTGGGACGCGCCCGGCACAGGAATGAAGGTCTGTCGCTCGCTGCGGAACGTGGCGTCCGCGAAGCGGCCGTCGCTGTCTTCCTCGGGCCAGGGCGCCTCGCCGCGTGCCGGATGCTGGTGCAGGTGCGGGTCCGGCGAGACCGTCCACACGAATCGCTCCCAGCGCTCGCCGCCAGTCACGAACCGTGTCAGTGGCGCGCCGGCCGCGAGCAGCCGCGCGTTGTCGGCGACCGGCGCGTGCACGTCGACGAAGTGGCGGCCGACTTTGCTGCCCGGGGCCCAGCGCGACGGCAGGCAGACCGCGAGCCAGGGGATCGTCGCGCTCGCGCCATCGATCACGGCGAAGTCGTCCTCGAAGGCAAGGCAGAGAAGGGCAGCAGGGCGCAGGGCCGCCGGCAAGGCCCACAGCAGCTCGCCGATCGCCCGGTCGCTGTCGCTCGCCAGGAGCCCGTCTTCGGCTTGGTGCGGCTCGCCGGCATCGATCGACCAGCCGATGACCGGGGCGCGCCAGTGAAGCGGGCCGTCGCCCGGCTCGTCGAGCGCGAAGGCCGCGGGCGGGTGGCGTGCCGCCTCGGCGGCGACCGTCCGCAGGGCCGGCAGCGGATCGAAGCCGGGCAGGGCGACGAGCGCTTCGTCGGCGAAGCGGGCCAGTACCGCCATCTTTTCACGCAGGTGACGGCAGCCGAGCCGGCTCGGCGTGAGCTGCGCAGTGCCGTCGGCGACACGGCGCAGCCCGGGCTGCATGCGGAACGGCGCGGTGACGAGGGACCAGTCGAACGGCATCCGGGCATCATGCCGACAAAACGTCCACGAATGAAAAGGGCCCGCGTCGCGGGCCTAGCAACGGTTGGTCATCTAAAGGACTGGACTTGTGTCGATGCTGTTGTCCCGAGCGACCACCGATATCACTGGACGCCCAGAGCGGCAGCGCCTTCCTTCACATCCGCCTGCCGGTCAGCACCGCTACGGCGCTCTGGCCGACGCGCTGC
>CAXSEJ010000018.1:0-20446 GCA_964236395.1 uncultured Rhizobacter sp. | reverse complement strand
GCCGGCTTGTCGAAGCTCACCGACGGCGGCACCGAGATCTGCGCCTCGTTCTGCACCGTGAAGCTCGGCTTGACCTTGTAGCCGAAGACCATGGCGGTGAAGTTGGTCGGCACGCTGCGCACCTTGACGTTGTAGTCGGCCACCGTCTGGATGTACTTGTTGCGCGCCACCGTGATGCGGTTCTCCGTGCCTTCGAGCGTGACGCGCAGGTCCTGGAACGCGGCGTTGGCCTTCAGCGTCGGGTACTGCTCGGCCACCACCATGAGCCGGCTCAGCGCGCCCGTCAGCTGGCCCTGCGCGGCCTGGAACTTGGCGAAGGCCTCCGGGTCGTTGACGAGCTCCGGCGTGGCCCGGATCGAGGTCGCGGCGGCGCGCGCCTCGATCACCTTCGTGAGCGTCTCCTGCTCGAAGTTGGCCTCGCCCTTCACCGAGGCCACGATGTTGGGCACCAGGTCGGCGCGGCGCTGGTACTGGTTCAGCACCTCCGACCAGCTGGCGCGCACGGTCTCGTCGAGCGTCTGGAAGTCGTTGTAGCCGCAGCCGGAGAGAAAGAGCGTGGCCGCGGCGAGCAACGAGGCGAGCGCGTACCGGCGCGAGGTGAAGAAGGCGGATGTCGAGCGCATGGTGTTCTTTCGAGAAGCCGAAGCGGGGGCGATGCTACCGCGCCTTCGAAGCCCGACGACGACACGGCAGGCCCGGAGATGCCGGCGGCGGCGCGGCTTTCAAGGGCCGGCCGTGCCCGTCCGGGCGAGCACGGGCAGGGGCGGAACCCACGCCGCGAGCTCGCCGCCCAGCGCCTGACGCCGATCGCGGCGGAGCGGCCGGAGGCCTTCGCCGATGACGGCCAGCCGGGCGTTGGCCGAGGCGTCGCCGCGCGCGGCACGCGCCAGCTCGCGCTCGGGGTTGCGCAGCAATGCCGCCAGCCACACCGCCTCGGCCGGCTGCAGCGCGGCGGCGTGCTTGCCGAAGTAGTGCAGCGCCGCCGCTTCGCCGCCGCACTGGCCGTCGCCCCACGGCGCCGTCGCCAGGTAGAGCTGGAGGACGCGCGCCTTGCCGAGCGAGCGCTCCATCTCCACCGCATAGAGCAGCTCGCGGAGCTTGCGCACAAGGCTGCGCTCGTCGCCGGTGTAGAGCAGCTTGGCGAGCTGCTGCGACAAGGTGCTGGCGCCGCGCCGGTGGCCGTCGTGCAGCGCGTCGCTCGACCACGCCGCCGCCATTTCGGCCAGGTCGTAGCCCGGGTGCTCGAAGAAGCGCTGGTCCTCGGCGGCGACGACGGCGCGCGGCAGCCAGAGGCCATGCGGTGCCGACGAGTGCACCGCACGCGGCGATCGCCCGCAGGCCGGCGCCGGCGTGGCGCCGGCCAGCACGTCGGTGCCGAGGCCCGACACGGCGACGCCGTCGAGCCGCGGCCTGACGACGTAGCGCGCCGACGGCAGCGACACGCGCACGGTGGCGCCGCCGCGGCCCTCGATGTGCGCCCGCGCGGCCTCGGGCATCGCATCGGCGAAGACGGCGACGATGTCGGCCAGCGCCGTGTCGGCGACCTCGATGTCGAGCACGCCGTCGCGGGTGCCGAGCCGCGCTTGCCAGTCGGCCCGCACGCCGCCCAGCCGCAAGGTGCCGCGCAGCTGGTTGGGCTCGCCGGCAGCGACCTCGATCTCGGCGCGCTCGATGCCAAACGGCCGCGCCGACACGCCGGCCACGTCGATGCGGCACGGCGCGCAGCTCGCCTGCAGCGTCTTGCCGTCGGCGCCGGTCGCAAAGCGGACCGCGCCGAATCGCGTCGACACCTGGCGGCCGGCGAGTGCCCGCAGGCCGAGCGGATGGATGGCGACTCGGGCCAGCGCCGGCACGCTCAGCTCGACGCCGAGCGGGCCGAGGGCGACGCGATGCGACCAGTCGCCGGGCCCGGCGCGCAAGGCGAAGAGGGCGACGCCGGCGAGCACGAGCACGACGGCCACGCCGAGCAGGGCGATGCCGGCCAGCCATGCCAGCGCACGGCGGATCGAGGCGACGACGGCGCGGCTCACGACGCGCCTTCGATCGGCGTGGCGATGGTGATGGCCTGCCACGGACCGTGCGAGCGGCCGAGCTGCGCCGCCCAGAACCACGCCGAGGGATCGGTGAAGGCGGTGCCGTCGGCGCCGACGATGCGCTCCACCACGCGCAGGCGCTGGCCGTCGCGCCGGGCGACGAACGCGCGCCAGAGGCGGCCGTCGGCGTCGCGCTCGAGTCGCGCGTCGTCGAGCCGGTAGCCGAGGCCGCGGAAGCAGTCGGCGGCCGGATGCAGCATCCGCGTCGGCGCCGTCACCTCGCGCCAGACGAAGACGCTGCGCTCGTCGGTGAGGCGGACGATGCGGCCCGGAAAGCGCGAGGCGAAGCGTGCTTCGACGGCGCCGAGGGCGAGCGGGCGCAGCGGGCGCCCGTCCCATTGGCGCGGCCATTCGGCGCGCACGCCGGTCGGGGTGGAGGGCGCTGCGCCGCCTCGGCCCACGCTGGCCTGCGGCAGCGACGCGCAGGCGACGAGCACCGCCAGCAGCACGGCGCGCCATGGCGCCACGCGCTGACCGGTGCCCGCGATGGCGACGGCGACGGCGACGGGCCGGACCGGACCGGCCAGCGGCGGGCGACCGACCAGCAGCACGACGCCGGCGCAGACCAGCGCCAGCACCGCCGTGCCGATCGCTTCGTGCAGCGCGGGCGACGGCGCCGTGCCCGCCGCCCCGAGGCCGACGAGCAGGCTGTTGCGCAGCACGTTGCCGGCGAGCACGAGAGCGCCGACGCCGGCGACGCGGCGGGCGAAGCGGCGATCGGGCAGCTTCGTCCACCAGGCCACCGTGCAGGCGCAGAAGTACGCCATCCAGACCATCTGCACGCCCGAGCACGGCGCGTCGACGATGACCAGGCGGCCGCCGACGCGCATCGCGCTGCCGTCGCGCGTGGCGTCGAAGCCGGCCGCGCCGAGCAGCCAGGTGCTGATCTCGGCCGTGACCACGCGCAGCGGGTAGCCGGCGTAGAACTGCAGCGAGGAGACGAGCGGCAGGGACAGGGCCGCGAGGCCGGCGAGCGCCAGGCCGGGCGCGGCGGGCGGCAGGAAGGCGCGCAGCGCCGCCGCCATCGCCAGGACGGCGAGCAGGGCGCCGAGCAGCGCCGGACCGGTCGCGGCGGCGGCGCTCGCCGCCAGCGCCAGCCCGCCGGCGACCGCCAGCCAGGGCATCGACGGCGTGCGGCGCAGCTCGGGCGCCAGCCCCGCCACCGCGATCAGCAGCACGGCGAGGGCGGCCAGGCCGAGCGGGTCGTCCGAGCCGTCGGCGAGCCGCGCCGCGGCCCAGCGCCAGTGCGGCCAGAGGGCGACCGCGACCGCGGCGAGCCAGCCGAGCGGCTCCCGGGTGCGCGCCCCGGCCGCGCCGCCGCACATCGGCGTCGGCGTCGGCGTCGGCGTCGGCGTCGGCGTCGGCATCGGCATCGGCATCGGCATCGGCATCGCCAGCGCCCAGCGCATGGCGGTCGACGGCAGCGCGCGCGTCGGGTCGGCGTTCACCGCCGGCCCTTCGCCGTCGTCGCCACGCCCATCCGGCGGGCCACGACCGGCCACGAGAGCAGCAGGACAGCCACCGTGATCAGCAGCGCCAGCCAGGCCGCGGGCTCCGGCGTGCTCGGCACCTCGGCACCGATGGCGAGGTTGCTCACGCCTTCGGGCATCGGCGACGGCTGGTTCACCGTCGGCGCGAGCGCCGGGTTCGGGTTGCGCACCACGTGGTCGACGGCGATGAAGCTCGTGTACTGCGTGAGCAGGCCGTAGCGCAGGCCGAGCGCGGTGATCGGCTCCTTCTGCGCGCCGCCGCCTTCGAGCGCTTCCTGGTCGGAGAGCATGGCGATGCGCTGGCGTGCCCAGAGGTGGCGCAGCGACACCGAGCCCGTGTCGTCGCGACCCGTCGCGGCCACTTCGGTGCGATAGGCGCCGTCGGCGGCGCGGCCTTCAACGACGAGCTTCGCGGCGGCGAGCTGGTTCGCGTCACCGCGCCACTTGCCGAACACCACCACGGGCCGGCCGCCGAGCACGTCGGGCAGCTGCGCCGGCAGCACGTCGTAGGCGTCGAGGCCTTCGAAGCTCGCCTTCACGTTCGTCAGCACGGGGCTGTCGATCATGCGGCGCAGGCGCTCGGCCTCGCCGGCGGCATCGGCCGGCCTGGTGACGACGAAGGCCTCGCCCTGGCCGGCCCGGGCGATGCCTTCGATCAGGTGCCGGTTGATGCTCGAGCCGATGCCGAAGGCGAACACGTTGCTGTGGCCGAGGTTCTTCCGCACCAGGGCGAAGACCTCGTTTTCGACCGTCACGTAGCCGTCGGTCACGACGATGACGCTGCGCGACACGTCGGGCTGCTTGGCCAGCGCGGCGATGCGCCTGAGCGCCGGCACGATCTCGGTGCTGCCGCTGCCGCCCATCTCCTTGATCGTCTGCAGCGCGCGCTCGATGTTGGCCCGCGTCGCCGGCACCGATTCCGGCGCAAGCAGCCTGTTCGAGCCCGAGAACAGCATCACGTTGAAGGTGTCGCTGGGGCGCAGCGAGCCGATGAGCTTGTCGAGCAGGACCTTGGCCGTCTCCAGCGGGTAGCCGTGCATCGAGCCCGAGATGTCGACCACGAAGATGTAGTCGCGCGGGTTGATCTGGGTCGCGGGAATCGCCTTCGGCGGCAGCGCCATGGCGAGGAAGAAGTTCTCGTCCTGGCCGCGGAACAGCATCAGGCCCGACTCGATGTGGTCGCCGGCCAGACGGTAGGCGAGGCTGAAGTCGCGGTCGCTGCCCGGGCGGGCGCCCTTCTTCAACACGACAGTCGCGTGGGTCGTGCCGGCACCGGCGATCTCGACCTCGTGCGAGCTGGAGGCGACCTCCTTCACGGCCACCGGCGTGTCGAGCGTCACCTTGATGTCGAACGCGGTCTGGCTCGCCACGCCGGCCTGCAGGTACGGTGTGGCGGGGATGGCGTTTTGTGCGGCGGCGTCGCGCTGCGGCGAGTCGTAGCGCGGCCCGACCACCGTCGGGAAGACGAAGCCGTACTGCGCGTCCTTCGCCGTCAGCAGCTCGGTGTAGCGCAGCTCCACCGCGACGTCGTCGCCGGGCAGGATGTTGGCGACGTTCATCTCGAACACGTTGGGCCGGTGCTGCTCGAGCAGCGCACTCGTCTTGCCCTCCTTCTTCGCCGTCTCGTACTCGATGCGCGCCTGCTGCTTCTCGCGGATCTTCGCGACCAGCAGCCGCTCGCCGAGGCGCACGTTCATGGCGTAGACGGCCGAGCCGGTGGAGCCGGGGAACACGTAGCGCGCCTCGATGGCGCGCTGGCCCTCGTTGCGGTAGCGCTGCGTCACGGTCACGTCGGCGATGACGCCGGCGATGCGCACGTCGACCGAGGTCGACTTGAGCGGCAGCCGGTCGGTGCCCGGCTCGCTGCTGGCGATGTGGAAGTACGGGCTTTCCGGCCTGGCCGCGTCGGAGTCGAACGCCTCCGCGGGCGTCCAGGCGAGCAGCAGCACGGTGGCCGCCAGGGCGACGCCGACCGCCGCCAGAACGCGGCCGACCTCGCGGCCGTGCCGGCTCGGCGGGCGGAGGTGTTTGGGGAAGAAGGGCATGTCGGGCTCCACGGAAGACCACCCACATCGGGCTGGGATGGACGATGGCGGCCGGGCGCGAAGGCAGTTCGAAGTCGCCGCCTGCGTTGCGTGAAGCGCGGGTGAAGTCGGCGTGGCGCGGCCCTGGCCGCAGCGCCGGGATGGGTCGAGAATTCCGCAATGACGACCTCATCCGCCTTCTTCTTCCACGGCGCGGCCGATCCGCAGTCGCCCCTGGTGCTCGACTCGCCGCATTCCGGCGCCGAGTTCCCGGCCGACTTCGGCTCGGTGCTCAGCGAGTTCGACCTGCGCGAAGGCGAGGACTGCTTCGTCGACGAGCTCTGGATGCCCGCCACCGAGCTGTGCGCCTGCCTGCTCGCCGCCCGCGCGCCGCGCACCTACATCGACGTCAATCGCCATGCCGGCGACATCGACCTCGCGCTGGTCGAGGGCGGCCGCTGGCCCGGCGAGCTGGTGCCGAGCGGCAAGGCGGCGATCGGCAAGTCGCTCGTCTGGCGCACGCTCGACGACGGCCGCGCCATCTACGAGCGGGTGTTGCCGGTGGCCGAAGTGCAGCGTCGCATCGACCGCTTCCACGCGCCTTACCACCGTGCCCTGGCCGCGCGCATCGAGGCCACCCATGCGCGCTTCGGCGCGAGCTGGCACATCGACTGTCACTCGATGAACGCGGTCGGTGGCGCGCAGGCCGAAGGCGGCGCCGGCGTGCCCCGCGCCGACTTCGTGCTCGGCGACCGCGACGGCACGAGCTGCGAGCCGGCCTTCACCGAGTTCGTGCGCGGCGCCCTCGCCTCCTTCGGCTACGACGTCAAGGTCAACGACCCGTTCAAGGGCGTCGAGCTCGTCCGCGCCTTCGCCGACCCCGCCGGCCGCCGCCACAGCCTGCAGGTGGAGATCAACAAGCGGCTCTACATGGACGAGGCGACGCAGCAAAAGAGCGCCGGCTTCGAGCCGCTGCAGGCCAACCTCAAGCTGCTGACGGCGGCCGTGCTCGAGTACACCGGCACCGCTTTGCGCACCGCCTGACGATGGCCGCGCCGCACCGCGTGCAGCTGCGGCGCAGCAAGGGCTGGAAGATGCCGGCCGACACGCGCAAGGTCGACCGCACGACGCGCTGGGGCAACCCGTTCACGCCGGCCGAGTGCGGCAGCGCCGCCGTCGCCGTCGCCCGGCACGGTCGCTGGATGCGGGGCGAGATCGAGGCGCCCGGCGGCGCCGTGCCGCCCGCCGCGGCCGAGCTGCGCAGCGCGCTCGCCGGCCGTCACCTCGCCTGCTGGTGCCCGCTCGACGGGCCGTGCCACGCCGATCTGCTGCTGCGGATCGCGAACTCGCCGACCGCCGGGTCATGACGCCTTGGCCACTTCCACGACAGAGCCCGCACACGGCAACGACAACGTCGCCACCGCCCCGCCCGCCGCTGCGTTGGCGAGCGTCACGCGGCCGCGGTGCAGGTCGGCGATCTCCTTCACGAAGGAGAGGCCGAGGCCGGTGCTCTTCTTGGTCGTGGCCGGGCGGGCGAGCGAATAGAACTTCTCGAACACCTTGGCCTCGGCGAACTCGGGGATGCCGGGGCCGGTGTCGCGCACGACGATGTCGCAGCTGCGCGCGCGGACGACGACCTCGATGCTGACGGCGCCGCCGGCGGGCGAGAAGTCGAGCGCGTTGTCGAGCAGGTTGGCGACGGCGCGCTGCAGGAGAAAGGCGTCGCCCTCGACGACCGGGTCGCCTTCGCCTGGCACCACGGCGAGCGAGAGGCCGCGGGCCTGCGCCGCGGGGGCGGTGCTGCCCGCGATCTCCTCGACGAGCGAGCGCACGGCGACGGGTGCGGCCTTGTCGAGGCTCTTCCTCGTCTCGAGCGCGGTCAGCTCCATCATCCGGTCGACCAGCTCCTGGATGCGCTGCGTCTCGCGCGCGATGTTGGCGACGAAGCGGGCCCGGTCGGCGTCGGCCATCGGCTCCTGCAGCAGCTCGGCCGCGCCGCGAATCGCCGAGAGCGGGCCCTTGACCTCGTGCGTCATGGTCTGCACGTAGTCGGCGACGTAATTGCGGCCGGCGAGGGCGTCGCGCATCTCGTCGTAGGCCGCGCCGATGGCACCGACGGCACGCCGGCCGAGCCGCGGCAGGCTGAAGCTGCGCTGGGCGCGCACGTACCGCACGTAGTCGGCGATCACCCCGAACGGCCGCACCAGCCACACCGAGAGGATGACGACGAGCAGCAGCACGGCGACCACCGAGGTGGCGCCGAGCTGCAGCGTCTTTCGTCGTGCCGCCTCGACGAACTGGCCGAAGCTCTGCACCGGCTTGCCGACGCTCACCGCGCCCATGACGCGGCCGCCGCCTGCGGGCGAGGTGTCGTGGATGGGCACGGCCACGTACATCACCGAGGTGCGCGCGTCGCCTTCGATGTCGGCCGTGGTGCGCGCGCCGTACTGGCCGCGCAGGGCGAGGTAGATGTCGTGCCAGCGCGAGTGGTCGGCGCCGAGCGCGGCGGCCTGCGAGTCGAAGACGACGCTGCCGTCGCGGTCGACGACCGTCATGCGCAGCTCGACGCGCGTCTTCTCGACGCCGTAGATGTCGGCGTGGAAGCGGCGTGCGTAGAGCGCCCGGAACACCGGCTCCAGCGCCTCGACGTGCAGCGCGCCGTCGCCCGAATCGTGCTCGATGAGCGCCGCCATCAGCTGCGCGGTGTCGACCAGCGACTCCTCGGCCGACTCGCGGTAGCGCGGGTCGATGTCGGCGAGCTGGCGGAACATCAGGAACGCCACGCCGAGCGCGTAGGCGACGAGGATGCCGATGAAGATGCGGGTGCGCTTGGTCACTCGTGCCCGATGGCGCCTCCCTGCGGTCGCTGCCCCCCGAGGGGGCGCGGCCGGCCTTGGGGCGGCCCGGCGTCCGGCCGGCTCCTCGCTGTCATCACTCGGCAGCCGGCGGCAGATTTTCCTCGAGTGCGTAGCCGCTGCCGCGCAGGGTGCGGATCGGATCGAGCAGCGGCGCGATCGCCTTCATCTTGGCGCGCAGCGTCTTCACGTGCGCGTCGACCGTGCGGTCCATGCTGTCGCTGTCGTTGCCCCACACGCGCTCGAGCAGCGCGTCGCGGCTGAAGACGTGGCCGGGCCGGGCGACGAGGGCCCGAAGCAGGCCGAACTCGTAGCGCGAGAGCTCGAGCAGGCGGCCGTAGTAGCGCGCCTGCATGCGGCCTTCGTCGATGGCGATCGGGGCGGCGGCCCGCGCAGCGGTGGGCGCTGCCGCGGGCGCTGCGGCGGTCGCGGTCCCGGTGCCGCCGGTCGGCGCACTGCGGCGCAGCACGCCGCGCACCCGCGCCACGAGCTCTCGCGGCGAGAACGGCTTGGCGACGTAGTCGTCGGCGCCGAGTTCCAGGCCGACGACGCGGTCGATCTCGTCGCTGCGCGCGGTGAGGAAGACGACCGGCACGTCGCTGGCGGCACGCAGGCGACGGAAGATCTCGAAGCCGCTCGCGTCGGGCAGGCCGACGTCGAGGATCACGAGCGCCGGCGGATGCGCCGCGGCGTCGGCCAGCGCCGCGGCGCCCGTCGCCACCCAGGCCGGCTCGAAGCCCTCGGTGCGCAGGGCGTACTGCAGCGTGTCGGCGATGCCTGGCTCGTCCTCGACGATCAGAATTCGGGGCTTCACTGCGGAGAGAACCGTCCGAGCGCCGGGCCGCCCCGCGCCGGGCGGCACCCCCTCGGCGGGCAGCGCAGCGGCGCAAGCCGCAAGCGTGGGGGCACCGTCACGTCGGCAGAAATCCCTCGATCGACAAATAGCGCTCGCCGGTGTCGTAGTTGAAGCCGAGCACGGTGCCACCGGCCGCGATCTCGGGCAGCTTCTGGGCGATGGCCGCCAGCGTCGCGCCCGACGAGATGCCGACGAGCAGGCCTTCTTCGCGTGCCGAGCGCCGCGCCATCTCGCGCGCCGCCTCGGCCTCGACCTGGATCACGCCGTCGAGCAGGTCGGTGTCCAGGTTCTTCGGGATGAAGCCGGCGCCGATGCCCTGGATCGGGTGCGGGCTGGGCTGGCCGCCGCTGATCACCGGCGAGGCGCTCGGCTCCACGGCGTAGACCCTGAGCTTGGGCCACATCGCCTTCAGCACCCGGGCGCAGCCGGTGATGTGGCCGCCGGTGCCGACGCCGGTGATCAGCGCGTCGATGCCGCTCGGGAAGTCGGCGGCGATCTCCTGCGCGGTGGTGCGCATGTGGATGTCGATGTTGGCCGGGTTGCCGAACTGCTCCGGCATCCAGGCGCCGGCGCCGCTGCCCTCGAGCGCCGCGATCAGCTCGCGGGCGCGGGCGATGGCGCCGTTCATGCCCTTCTCGCGCGGCGTGAGCTCGAAGGTCGCGCCGTAGGCGAGCATGACGCGGCGGCGCTCGACGCTCATGCTGTCGGGCATGACGAGGACCAGCTTGTAGCCCTTGACCGCGGCCACCATGGCCAGGCCGATGCCGGTGTTGCCGGACGTGGGCTCGACGATCGTGGCGCCGGGTTTGAGCACGCCGGCCGCCTCGGCCGCCTCGACCATCGCCACCGCGATGCGGTCCTTGATCGAGCCGCCGGGATTCGCGCGCTCGCTCTTCACGTAGACGTTGTGGCTGCTGCCGAACAGCCGGTTGATGCGGATGTGCGGCGTGTTGCCGATCGTTTGCAGAACGTCGTTGGCGAGCATCGTGGCTCCGTCTGAAATGGGTCGCGCGAATTATGTGCCTCGCTGACGGCGTGCTTGCCCGGTGCGGCCGGCCGCGCCGCGCCCGCCGACGACAATCGCTGCATGCCCGCACCGCTCGCCAACGAGACCTTCCTGCGCGCCTGCCTTTCGCAGCCGACCGCCTACACGCCCGTCTGGCTCATGCGCCAGGCCGGCCGCTACCTGCCCGAGTACCGCGCCACCCGCGCCCGCGCCGGCAGCTTCATGGGCCTGGCGACGAGCCCGGCCTGCGCCACCGAAGTGACGCTGCAGCCGCTCGAGCGCTATCCGCTCGACGCCGCCATTCTCTTCAGCGACATCCTGACCGTGCCCGACGCCATGGGCCTCGGCCTGTCGTTCGCCGAAGGCGAGGGCCCGCGCTTCGCCAGCCCGGTGCGAGACGAAGCCGCGGTGGCGCGGCTCGAGGTGCCCGACATGGAGCGCCTGCGCTACGTGTTCGACGCCGTGAGCTCGATCCGGACGGCGCTCTCGGGCCGGGTGCCCTTGATCGGCTTTTCCGGCAGCCCGTGGACGCTCGCCTGCTACATGGTCGAAGGCGCCGGGTCCGCCGATTACCGCCTGGTCAAGACGATGCTCTACGCCCGCCCCGACCTGATGCACCGCATCCTGGCGATCAACGCCGACGCCGTGGCGCTCTACCTCAACGCCCAGATCGACGCCGGCGCCCAGGCGGTGATGGTCTTCGACAGCTGGGGCGGCGTGCTCGCCGACGGCGCCTTCCAGGCCTTCAGCCTGGCCTACACCGCGCGCGTGCTGAAGCAGCTCAAGCGCGATGCCGACGGCCGCCGCGTGCCGCACATCATCTTCACCAAGGGCGGCGGGCCGTGGCTCGAAGCGATCGGCGGCATCGGCGCCGATGCGGTCGGCGTCGACTGGACCCAGCACCTCGGCTCGGCCCGCCGCCGCGT
This sequence comes from uncultured Rhizobacter sp., assembly GCA_964236395.1. GTDB lineage: Bacteria > Pseudomonadota > Gammaproteobacteria > Burkholderiales > Burkholderiaceae_C > Schlegelella_A. The sequence goes on along the minus strand of CAXSEJ010000018.1, from coordinate 9,196 downwards.
CGGTGCCGGCGTTGCCGTGCAGGGCAACCTCGACCCGAACGTGCTCTTCGGCGGCGAAGCGGCAATCCGCGCCGAGGTCGGTGCCGCGCTCGCCAGCTTCGGCGCTGCCGATGCCGCGCCCGGCAACGGCCACGTCTTCAATCTCGGCCACGGCATCAGCCAGCACACGCCGCCGGAGAGCGTGTCGGTGCTCGTCGATGCGGTGCATACGCTGTCACGGCCGTTTCATCCAGCGCCGGGACCGTGACGGAGGTCACGATTCGAGCCGGTCGTGCGAATTTGCCGTGAGTGAGCACTCAGGGCTTGACTTATCCCCACATCACTGATCCGTCATAAACGCTGGTCGGCGCGCCAGCGCGACACCGACATCCCGATGCAGGACTACGCTAAGTCATTGATTTGATTGGATTCACCCGAATGCCACGAAAGCGGGCAGGCTGTCTGAGACCGAGACAGGGCGAGCGTTTCGGCACGGTCGAACTGGCTTACCCACAAAGTTATCCACAGCAGCGGTGGAGAATCGCAAAACTGCCTAAGAATCATCGACTTAGGCTGCAAAGTTGAATTCCTCCGGAACTGATGATGGCGCCGGCGACGCCAGCCCGAACCACGTCACGGGGGTGCTGGTCGAGACCCCGCGCCACGCCAACCTCGATGCCTTGCTGGCCTATCGAAGTCAGCACCTGCTGACACCGGGAACGTTGGTGCGCGTTCCGCTCGCCAAACGCACCGTCACCGGCATCGTGTGGGGCGGCGAGCACGCCGCAACCGACGCCACGGCCCTGCGCGACGTGATCGACGTCGTCGATGCGCTCGCGCCGCTGTCTGCGCACTGGCGCGCCCTGGTCGATTTCGCCGCCGGCTACTACCAGCGCGGCCAGGGCGAGATCGCGCTTGCCGTGCTGCCGCCGGAATTGCGCCGGCTCGACGGCGCGGCCGTCGCCGACCGCGTGCGCCGGCTCGCCAAGCGCATGGCGAGCGCCGCTACGGCACGAACCGCCCCGACCGCCGAAGCGCTGCCGGCGCTCACCGCCGACCAGGCCGACGCCGTGGCCGCCGCGGCCGCAGCCTCGGCCGCCTCGGCGCCCGGCACGCTGTTGCTGCACGGTGTCACCGGCAGCGGCAAGACCGAGGTCTACCTGCGTGCCGCCCAGGCGGCGCTCGCGGCCGGCCGGCAGGTGCTGGTGCTGGTGCCGGAGATCAACCTCACGCCGCAGCTGGTCGAGCGCTTCACCCAGCGCTTCGCCGGCCGGCACATCGTCGCTTTGCACAGCGGCCTGACGCCGGCGCAGCGGCTGCGCAGCTGGCTCGCCGCGCACCAGGGCCTGGCCGAGCTCGTGCTCGGCACGCGGCTGGCGGTGTTCGCCTCGCTGCCCCGGCTCGGCCTCATCGTCGTCGACGAGGAGCACGACCCGTCGTACAAGCAGCAGGAAGGCGCACGCTACTCGGCACGCGACCTGGCGGTGTGGCGCGGCCGGCGCGAGGGCGTGCTCACGCTGCTCGGCTCGGCCACGCCGTCGCTCGAGACCTGGCAGCGCGCCACGCTCGGCCGCTACCGCCAGGCGGCGCTGCCCGAGCGCGTCGGCGGTGCCGGCTGGCCGGCGGTGCGACTGATCGACATGGGCCGGCTGGTGCGCGCCACCGCCGGCCTGCGCAGCGGCAGCACGGGCGCGGCGCCGGGCCTGGCGCCACAGCTCGTCGCCGCCCTGCAGGAGCGGGTGGCGCGGGGCGAGCAGAGCCTCGTGTTCCTGAACCGACGCGGCTACGCGCCGGTGCTCACCTGCGGCGAATGCGGCTGGCTGAGCGGCTGCCCGCACTGCAGCGCCTGGCGCGTGTTCCACAAGCAGGACCGGAGCCTGCGCTGCCACCACTGCGGCCTCGCCGACGCCGTGCCGCGCGCCTGCCCCGACTGCGGCAACCCCGACATCGCGCCGGTCGGCCGCGGCACCGAACGGCTCGAGGAGCAGCTCGCCGCCCTGCTGCCCGAGGCGCGCATCGCCCGCATCGACGCCGACAGCGTGCGCAAGAAGGGCGCGCTGGAGGCGCAGCTCGGCGCCGTTCACGCCGGCGAGGTCGACGTCCTGGTCGGCACGCAGATGGTGGCCAAGGGGCACGACTTCCGCCGCATCGGCCTGGTCGCGGCGGTCAATCCCGACACCTCGCTCTTCAGCAGCGACTTCCGCGCCCCGGAGCGGCTGTTCGCGCTGCTGATGCAGGCCGCCGGCCGGGCCGGGCGCGACGCCGACGCGCCGTCGCCGAGCGAGATGTGGGTGCAGACCTGGCACCCGACGCATCCGCTCTACGCCGCCCTGGCGCGGCACGACTTCGCGGCCTTCGCCGCCAGCCAGCTCGGCGAGCGCGAGAGCGCCGGCCTGCCGCCGTTCTCGCACCTGGCGGTGCTGCGCGCCGAGGCGAAGACCGCCGCGGCGGCGCGCGCCTTCCTCGCCGCCGCGGCCGCCGAGGCCGAACAGCTGGACGCGGTCGCCGGCGTCATGCTCTACGCGCCGGTGCCGCTCAGCGTGGCCCGGGTCGCCGACGTGGAGCGCATGCAGATGCTGGTCGAGTCGAACTCGCGCCAGGCGCTGCAGGCGATGCTGCATGCCTGGCTGCCGTGCCTCGACCGCCTGCGCCAGGCGCGCAGCGGCGAGGAGCGCATCCTGCGCTGGGCCGTCGACGTCGATCCGCTGACGATCTAGCGGCGCGTCGAGGGCACGCCGGCCGCATCGGCGAGCAGCAGCGTCGCCCGCACCATCTCTTCGACGGCGGTGGCGAGGTCGGCCGGCGGCTCGAGCGCCTCGATGGCTTGGTGCAGGGCCTCGGCGTCTTCGAGGTGCTCGGCGCCGACCCGGGCGTAGACGAGCGCGAGCGGGCCGGTCGTCGCCGGCTCGTCGCTGCCGAGCAGCTCGTCGAAGGTCTCGAGGGCGATGGCGAAGCCGACCGCCCACGGCCGGACGGCGTCGAGGTGGCCGTCGTCGGCCTTGTCGTTGTCGTCGTCGGCCTTGTCGTTGTCGTCGTCGGCCTTGTCGTCGTCGTCGTCGTCGCCGTCGGCGTCCGAAGCGAACACCCACGGGTCGAACCAGCGCCGCTGGCCGATCGCCGCGGCGAGCTCGGCGTGCCGGCGCCGGACCAGCGCGCGCAGCGGTGCGGGGTCGAAACGCGGCGGCGCGGCGCGGCCGTCGATGTCGAGCACGCGCGGCCACCAGGCGCGCTCCGGCACCGGCCGCGGCTGCACGAGCACGCCGCACAGGAAGCCGTCGAGACCGCTGGCGTCGAGCGGCTCGAGCGGCGCCGGCACGCGCTCGAGCAGTGCCTGCAGGGCGGCGACCTCGGCATCGGCCAGGCCGGGTGTCGGCACGCGGTTCACGTCAGGATCATCTGAGGGCAACGGAAGGGCGCCAGGCGACGTCGGCATGCAGCCGGTCGATGGCGACTCGGGGCACAGCATAGCAACGCCTTCGACCGTTCTAGACTCGGCGACCGGCGCCGCGTGGCGCGCGAGGAGCCAATTGCCATGGGTGCCACCGAAGCCTTCACCACCACCGTCGACGTCGGCCACTGGATCGGCGGCCGCACCGCCGCCGGCGCCGGCACGCGCCGCAGCGCGGTCTACAACCCGGCCACCGGCGCGGTCGCGCGCCAGGTGCTGCTCGCCGACAGCGCCGACGTCGATGCCGCCGTCGCGGCGGCCAAAGCCGCCTGGCCGGCCTGGGCCGACACGCCGCCGCTGCGACGTGCCCGTGTGATGAACGCCTTCCTGCAGTTGCTCAACCAGCACCGCGACACCCTCGCCGCGATGATCACCTCGGAGCACGGCAAGGTGTTCAACGACGCCCAGGGCGAGGTGATGCGCGGCATCGACGTCGTCGAGTTCGCCTGCGGCATCCCGCTGCTGCTCAAGGGCGACTACACCGAGCAGGTCTCGACCGGCATCGACAACTGGACGATGCGCCAGCCGCTCGGCGTCGTCGCCGGCATCACGCCGTTCAACTTCCCGGTGATGGTGCCCATGTGGATGTTCCCGGTGGCCCTCGCCTGCGGCAACGCCTTCATCCTGAAGCCGAGCGAGCGCGATCCGTCGGCCTCGCTGTTCATGGCCGAGCTGCTCCAGCAGGCCGGCCTGCCCGACGGCATCTTCAACGTCGTGCAGGGCGACAAGGTCGCGGTCGACGCGCTGCTGTCGCACACCGACGTGAAGGCGGTCAGCTTCGTCGGCTCGACGCCGATCGCGCGCCACATCTACGAGACCGGCGCGAAGCACGGCAAGCGGGTGCAGGCGCTCGGCGGTGCCAAGAACCACATGGTCGTGATGCCCGATGCCAACCTCGAGCAGGCGGTCGATGCGCTGATCGGCGCGGCCTACGGCTCGGCCGGCGAGCGCTGCATGGCGATCTCGGTCGCGGTGCTGGTCGGCGACATCGCCGAGCGCATCGTGCCGCTGCTGGCCGAGCGGGCGACCCGGCTCGTGATCAAGAACGGCATGGCGGCCGACGCCGAGATGGGGCCCCTGGTCAACCGCGAGGCGAAGGAGCGGGTCGAGGGCTACATCGCCGCCGGCGTCACCGACGGCGCGACGCTCGTGGCCGACGGCCGCGGCCTCGCCGTGAAGGGCCACGAGCAGGGCTTTTTCACCGGCGGCACGCTGTTCGACCACGTGACGCCGCAGATGAAGATCTACAAGGAAGAGATCTTCGGCCCGGTGCTGTCGTGCGTGCGCGTGGCCGACTTCGAGGCGGCGCTGAAGCTCGTCAACGGCCACGAGTTCGGCAACGGCGTGGCCTGCTTCACGAGCGACGGCAACGTCGCGCGCGAGTTCTCCCGGCGAGTCGAGATCGGCATGGTCGGCATCAACGTGCCGATCCCGGTGCCGATGGCCTGGCACGGCTTCGGCGGCTGGAAGGGCAGCATGTTCGGCAGCAGCCACGCCTACGGCGAGGAGGGCGTGCGCTTCTACACCCGGCAAAAGAGCGTGATGCAGCGCTGGCCGGCGAGCACGCCGAAGGGCGCGGAGTTCGTGATGCCGACGTCGAAGTAGTCGGAGCGACGGCCTCGGCGAGTATCTTGGCCGCGCCCGAGCAACTTGCCCGACTCCAGATCGACGACCGCACCTCGGCTCAAGGGGATCCGCAGAGACTGTTCTCAAATGAGCTACATTTGTAGCCATTCCGAGAACAATGAAGTCGCTGGCCCACCACCTCTTCGGAAAGACCCGCAGCCGCGTCCTGTCGGTGCTGCTTCTGCGGCCCGATTCCGCCCTGCACGTCCGTGAGCTGGCCCGCATGACCGGCGCATCGCCCGGCTCCTTGCACCGGGAGCTGCTCTCGCTTACTGGCATCGGCCTCTTGCAGCGAGAGGAGATCGGGCGGCAGGTTCACTATCGAGCCAACCGTGGTTCGCCGGTCTTCGAGGAGCTCTCCGGAGTTCTGCGCAAGACCACCGGGTTGGCCGACCTTCTACGCGAAGCGCTGGAGCCTCTCTCCAAGCGGATCGAGGTGGCATTCGTCTACGGCTCGATGGCATCGGGCAAGGAGCGTGTGCGCAGCGACGTCGATGTGATGGTCCTGGGCGACGCCGACTTTGCAGCGCTCGTGCAGGCGCTCTCACCGACCCAGCAGGCGCTGGGCCGCGAAGTGAACGTGACGCCGATGAAGCCGGCCGCCTTCGCCGCAAAGCTGCACGAGCGTGACGGCTTCGTTCTCGATGTGATGAAGGGCGCCAAGATCTTCTTGATGGGAGACGAGCATGACCTTGCAGAACTTGCACAAGATCGGCCGGCTGAAGGAGCACGCCGCCACGCCCGCAGAGATTCAGCGCCTGCTGGCCGGCGCCGAGCGAAACCTGGCTGACTCCCGCGTCAAGGACATCAGCGACGAGACGCGCTTCGATGCTGCCTACAAGGCCGTCATGCAATGCGCGCTGGCGGCGATGATGGCCGGCGGCTACCGTCCCTCGACCAGCGAGCCGGGCCATCACCAGACCATGATCCAGAGCCTGCCCCTGACCCTGGGCGTCGCCAATGATGACTGGGTGGTCCTCGATGCGTTTCGCCGCAAGCGCAATGCCGTCGACTACAGCGGTGATCTCGTCGACGCGGAAATGGCTGCCGTGACGACCACCCATGCTGCGGCGCTGCTGAAAGCGCTGCGTTCGTGGCTGCAGGCCAAACGGCCCGATCTGTTGCAGAAGCCCTGATCCGCGGATCAATGCATCCGCCTCGTCCAGAAGCTCTCAACCACTGCCACATCCTGCGCGACGACGGCCTCTCGCACGGTGGCGATCGATCAGCTCCGCGATCTCGAAAGCAAGCTCTCGACGTAGGTCGGGTTCCTCAACTGCCCTCTGGCGACGACCTAATCCGACGGCCCTCGTTAGGCCCCGACGACCCCGCCATCCGTTCGCCGGATCACCACCGTCGCCGATCGCGGCCGGCCGCTGCCGCTCGGCCACTTCGAGAACTTGCCCGGATCGTCGGGGTCGCTGCGGTCGCTCGGCGTCTCGCCCGGGTGCTGCACGTTGATGAACATCGTCGTGCCGTCGGGCGTGAGCGTCGCGCCGGTGATCTCGCAGTTCGTCGGGCCGGTGAGGAAGCGCCGCACCTCGCCGCTGGCCCGGTCCATGGCCAGCATCTGGTTGTTGCCGATGCGCTCGAACTCGCCCTTGTACATCTGCGTGGCGTGCGCGTCGGTCTGGATCCAGAGCACGCCGCGGGCGTCGAGCATCAGGCCGTCGGGGCAGCCGAAGATGTCGCCGCGCACGTTGCCCTTGGCTTCGGCGCGGGCGTTGGCCGGGTCGCCGGCGAGCACGAGCAGGCTCCAGCGCATGGTCGTGCCGTCGAAGCCGCCGTCGTCCTGCCAGCGGATGATGCTGCCCATCGTGTTGTCGGCACGCGGATTGGCGGCGTCGACGCCCGGAAAGTCCTTGGCGCCGCGCGAGCTGTTGTTGGTGAGCGTGCAGTAGACCTCGCCGCTCTTCTGGTCGATGGCCAGCCACTCCGGCCGGTCCATCTTGGTCGCGCCGAGCAGGTCGCTCGCCTGTCGCGACTTGATCACCACCGCGCCCTGGTCGGCGAAGCCGTTGGCCGCCGTCAACGGGCCCGTGCCGTGCACCAGCGGCAGCCAGCGGCCAGTGCCGTCGGCGTCGAAGCGGGCGACGTGCAGCGTGCCGTGGTCGAGCAGCTCGCGGTTTGCCTGCGCCTGCGTCAGGCCGGCGCCGGCCGGCGCGATGCGGTCGCGGCTGACGAACTTGTAGATGTACTCGAAGCGCGCGTCCTCGCCCGAGTAGACGACGGCGCGGCCGTCGTGCGTGACGCCGACCCAGGCGCCTTCATGCGCGGCGCGGCCGAGCGCCGTGCGCTTGACCGGCGTGCTGGTCGGGTCCATCGGGTCGATCTCGACGATCCAGCCGAAGCGGTTCGGCTCGTTCGGGTGGCGGGCCACGTCGAAGCGCTCGTCGTGCTCGCCCCAGCGGTGGAACGAGGCCTTGCGCAAGCCCCAGCGCTGCTGGTGCGCGTCGGGGGCGGCGTCGCCGAGCGCGAAGTAGAAGTTGAAGTTCTCCTCGCCCGACAGGTAGGTGCCCCACGGCGTCATGCCGCTGGCGCAGTTGTTGACTGTGCCGAGGACGGTTCGGCCGGCCGGGTCGGCGGCAGTGCGCATCATCGCGTGGCCGGCGGCCGGGCCGGCGAGCGCGAATGGCGTCGCGGCGGTGAAGCGGCGCGCGTGGCGCGACGGCCGCACCATCGCCCATTCGCTGCCCTTGCGCTCGACCTCGATCACCGCGACGCCGTGCGCCGCCTGCGCCTTCTTCACCTTCTCGGCCGTCCACGTCTTCATGCCGTCGGCGTGGAGCAGGCCGTCGTCGGTGTATTCGTGGTTCATGACGAGCAGGCCGCGCGTGCTGCTGCCGGCGAGCGGATAGAAGTGGATGCCGTCGTGGTGCATGCCCATCTGCACGGCCTGGTCGTCGGCGCTGGCCGACGCGTCGTCGCGCCACGGCGGCATGCGGCCCGGCACGCCGACCGGCTCGCCCCACGCGGCGATCACGCTCGCGACATAGCCCTCGGGCACGACGAGCGTGTCGCCCTGCCCCGGCGCAATGCCCTTGAAGCCGAGCAGCGGCCCGGCGCCCGCGCCCGGCTGCAGCGGCGACGCGCAGCCGAACAGCGGTGCCAGCGCGCCGGCTGCCAGCGCCGCCAGGCCGCCGCGCACGAGCACCCGCCGGGCCGGATCGCAGACGCTGTGGATGTCGGCGTTCGCCGAGCGGTTGCTGTCTTCCATCGCATCGAAGTCCTTGGCCATGTCGTTCTCCTCGAACTAGAGTTTTTCGGTCTCGCCCGCCGCCGGCTGCCACTTCATCAGCCGCTTCTCGACCCGGCCCACGGCGGCGTCGAGCGCCAGCGCGAAGACGGTGAGCACCAGGATGCCGGCCATCACCGTGTCGATGTCGAACGCGCCCTCGGCCTGCAGGATCAGGTAGCCGACGCCGCGCGAGCTGCCCAGGTACTCGCCGACCACCGCGCCGACGAAGGCCAGGCCGACGCTGGTGTGCAGCGAGCTGAAGACCCAGCTCGTGGCGCTCGGCAGATAGACGTGGCGCAGCAGCTGCCGGCGGCTGGCGCCGAGCATGCGCGCGTTGGCGAGGACCACGGGGCTCACTTCCTTCACGCCCTGGTAGACGTTGAAGAAGACGACGAAGAAGACGAGCGTGACGCCGAGCGCGACCTTGCTGGCGATGCCGAGCCCGAACCAGACCGCGAAGATCGGCGCCAGGATCACGCGCGGCATGCTGTTCAGCGCCTTGACGTACGGGTCGGCGATGGCGCCGGCCATCGGGCTGAGCGCGAGCCACAGGCCGAAGGCGAGGCCGAGCGCGGTGCCGATGGCGAAGGCCAGCACGGTCTCGAGCAGCGTCACCCACAGGTGCTGGTAGATGTCGGCGTTGACGACGAACCAGTTCCAGATGCGGCCGAAGATCTTCACCGGCTCGCCGAAGAAGAACGCCGCCTGGCGGTCGTTCTCGAACATGAAGGTGGGCAGCAGGCCGGGCGTGGTGAGAAGGTGCCAGGCGACGAAGATGGCGATGAGCAGCGACAGCTGCCAGACGCGGAGGTACCTCATGCCGCGAGCTGCTGCCGGTAGCCCTTCAGCACCTCGTCGCGCAGCACCGACCAGATGGCCTGGTGCAGCTCGACGAAGCGCGGCGT